>NZ_MJYJ01000042.1:0-1064 GCF_001763255.1 Campylobacter sp. BCW_4338 | reverse complement strand
GTTTCTTCATCCATAGCTTGCATTTCTTCTAAAGTTTTCATTTGTTTTTCCTTAAAATAATTTTTTAATTTTTTTTATTTGTTAAAATTTTCCAAAGCTTTATCCAAATCTTTAGCCTCTAAAAGTGATCGAAGAATTTTGCAAATCTCACTTAAATCCTCAAAGCAAAGTACATTTGCAATAAACCACTCATCAAATTCTTCCTCAGTAGCATCACGATAAGATATTCCTGTTTCTTCTTCAAAAGCGACTTCGTATTCTTCTGGATCGATATGATCATACGCATCACTTAAAAAACCCTCTAAATGAGAATTAACAGCCTGTAAAACTTCTTTGCTAGGTTTTGTTTTTAAGAATTCTTTAAAATTCTCAAGATTGTCTAAAATTTCAACATCAAATTCCATAATATCTCCTTTTTATTATTTTTTTATCTTTCTTCTTTCTTCATACATTTTAATTTGTTCTGGTCTCTCTAAACTCGTATCAATATTGTATTCTTTAACCAATTGTTCCCAAGTCTTAGCACCTGCTTTTTTTAAGATTTTTATATTTTTATTTATCCCAAAAGAAATAGCCCTATCTAATGGAGTATCAGGTTCAAAATAATTGATTTTATCATTTTCAATTTCATTGATAGTGCAATTAGCAGCATTGACATCAGCTCCATATTTGATCAAAATTTCCAAACAAGTTCCAATAGGTTTTTTCTTAGATCTTGCAGCTATATGTAAAAGGGTTTTTCCTGCATCGATATAACTGTGTTCATGTTCTGTTTCAATCCTTCTCATATTTACATCAGCGCCAAATTGTAAAGCCACTTCTAAAGAATTTACAGACTCAGGATCACCAAGCAATATCCAAGAATGCAAAGGGGTGGCACCTCGTTCATCATAAACTTCAAATTTACATCCTTTTTTAAAAAAATAATCAATCATTTTTTTATTTTTTCCACCCACTCCAATATAATCAGTAAGGGCATTATTTCCTAAACACTCATCATCAGCTTTAAGTCCTAAACTCTCAAAATACTCCATCATTTCAAAACTTTGACTCTTATCATAAGC
>NZ_MJYJ01000041.1:0-148257 GCF_001763255.1 Campylobacter sp. BCW_4338 | reverse complement strand
CTAGCTGAGAGAACTCAAAAGTCTTTATCTGAAATAGAAGCTAATACTAATTTACTTGTTCAATCTATCAATGATATGGCAGAAAGTATTAAAGAACAAACTGCAGGTATTACTCAAATCAATGATAGCGTAGCACAAATTGATCAAACTACTAAAGATAATGTTGAAATTGCTAATGAATCAGCTATTATTTCTAGTACAGTAAGTGATATAGCTAATAATATCTTAGAAGATGTTAAGAAGAAGAGGTTTTAATCTTAGATGACTAGCTAAAAAGCTAGTTATCTCTATAAAATAATATATGTTTAATTCTTTAAGATTTAATGAAATGTGGTATAGAGAAATTCTAATTGTCAATATTAAGATTTTCTAAATCAAATACATTTTAGAGTGTGATAAAATTCAGGGTTATCAAAACTTGGAGGAAAAGGAACACTGGCTCTAAATTCTTTATAAGTATTACCTGGAAGTTTGTCTATAATTTCTATAGTGTAAGAAACACTTGTATTTTGCATTTTGGCATTGCGAATATTTTTATCATTGAAAATTTCTCCCCCTACTTTTTTTTGATTTAATATGCTAAGTATCAAATAGCATTTTCTGATTTCAAATTTAGTAAGATTTTGAACCTTTCCGCTCACGATAACACTTTCATGTCTTAGATCTCTTGTATAGGTTAGTTTGCTAAGATCGGCTTGAGTGGTGAATTGATTGATTGTTAGAAAAATAGAATATATCAAAAGTGCGGTAAAAATAGTAGCTATGGTATAAGAAATCAAAGCCATTTCTTTCTGTTTGACTTTTAGAAAGATTAAAATACAAATCAAGGCAAAGCAAATAAGTAAAATGATAAAAGCTATAATATGAAAAATCGTAAAATGCATTAAAAACACTCCGAAACTAAGCGTATGGTATAGTTATTTTCATAGTTAAAATTTTCAAAAGCAATTCTTTGAACTTGGGTTGCGTTTTTCTTTAGATCTTTAATTTCTCTACTTTTTTGTCTAAAAGGGATAAATTTCTTTTTATATTCTTCTATGATATTATCATTAGGTATTTTATCCGCAAAAATTTTAGCTGTAATTTTACATTCTTTAAAATTATTTTTTGAATTATTTGTAATGTTAAAATCAACAATTAAATCATTTGAGCTTTGTATTATTTTTTGATCCGTAATAGCGGTTTTTCGAGTTCTTACTTCATTGTCTATTAGTTTATACCCATAGATATAAACTAAAAAACAAATAATAATATCAAATGCAATAATAAAAAGTGCTGCTATAGGTCTATGGCGTAAAAATACACAAAGAAGTAAAACACAAGTGAAGAGAAAAAAAACTAATAAAATCAGCATATAATCCACTAAATATAAATGAGTAGTGTAAAAAAGCACGATTTCTCTTAGTTTTTCCACTTGCGTATCCTTTTAGTTCATGTTGGCAGAACTTTGCTTTTTAGCATCTTTGGTATCAACCCAAATGTTTGGTACTGCTCCACCTGGAGTTAAGAAAATTTTAGCATCTTGATTGACTTTTAAAGCTTCATTAAATTCTTTTTGAGTTTCAATTTGCTTTAAATTTAGTAAAGGAGTGTTTAAGCTGTTTGCGATTTCTTTATTAGAATAAGCTTGTGCATCTGCTTCTATTTTAACAGCCATAGCTTTACCTTTAGCACTGATTATGGTTGCGTTTGCTTCCCCTTCAGCTAAGGCGGCTTTTTTTAAGGCTTCTTGATTAGCTCTTTCTACTTCATACTTAGTTCTTTCAGCTTCTTGTTTTGCAATTTGCACGCGTTCGATTTGTTCTTTTACTTTTGAAGGTAAAATAATTTCTCTAAGTTGTACAGCACGAAGTTCTACAGGTTCATTTGGTTGAGCTTCTATAGTTTTTCTTATGCCTTCTTCTATTTGAGCGGCTATTGTATTACGATTAGTAGGAAGTTCCTCGGCTGTATATTTTCCTACAACACTTCGCACTACATCACGAACAACTGGATCGATAATTTTATTTTCCCAATTTAAGCTCCAAGTAGCTATGGTTTGAGGAACTTGCAAAGGATTTAAACGGTATTGCACTGTAACATCAATAGATACAGGCAATCCACGAGAGTCAAGTACAGAAATACTATTTTTATTAATAACACCTGAACCTGAAGATAAATTTTCATTACTTCCCTCTATAGAAGCATAGTTGATTTGTCTTACTCTAGTATCGATTATGGTTATTTTTTGTACAAAAGGTAAGAAAAAGTGAAGTCCTGGTTCTAATGGATTTGGGTCATATTTACCTGTTGTTGATTTAATACCCATTTCTCCAGAATTTATTACCATAAAAGGTTTTGCAACAATTAAAAATAAGATAATAATAATCACCCCATAAATAAGCGGAGAAAATTTTCCAAAACCTTTAAAATTAAATTCTGGTGCTTTGAAATTGAAATTTTGACGGTTGTTTCCGTTATTATTAGAATTTCCATTTTTTTTATTGAAATAATCATTCAAATCAGCTGGCATTTATTTCCTTTTTTAAATATAAGTTAGCATAGATGCGTATTTTTGATTGCGTCCATAAACTACATCAAAATAAGCATCTTGAAGTTTTTTAGTTACAGATCCTCTTAAACCATTTCCTATTATTCTTGCATCAATATTGTTAATAGGTGTGATTTCAGCGGCTGTTCCGGTAAAAAATGCTTCATCAGCAGTATAAACTTCATCTCTTGAAATTCTTTGGCGAAGCACAGTGACACCAAGATCATGAGCGATTTTAAGCACTGTATCTTGAGTAATGCTTTTTAAAGAAAAATCATTTGGAGGTGTGATTAAAACCCCATCTTTTACAATAAAGAAACATTCTCCTGTTCCTTCTGCGATAAAACCTTCTTCATCAAGCATTAAAGCTTCTTCATAACCTGCTTCAATAGCTTCAAATTTTGCAATTTGAGAGTTAAGGTAATTCGCGCTTGCTTTAGCTTTTCCCATGCATGATTTAACACTATTTCTTGCAAAAGACGAAATTTTTACTTTTATGCCTTTTTCTAAGCCTTCTTCTCCAAGGTAAGCGCCCCATTCCCAAGCTGCAATCCCAACTCTTACAGGAGCTTTTATATGATAAAGTCCCATAACTCCATCGCCTAAGAAAATCAAAGGACGGATATAGACATTGCTTTTAAAATTGTTTGCTTTTAATAGTTCAATTTGTGCATTTTCAAGCTCTTTTTGAGAAAAAGGACAATTTAAAAGAGTAATTTTTGCAGACTCTAAAAGTCTTTTGGTGTGATCTTCAAGTCTGAAAATTGCTAAGCCTTTATCTGTTTTATAGGCTCTAGTTCCTTCAAAAACAGCATTGCCATAATGTAAAGAATGGGTTAAAAAGTGTAAAGTTGCATCTTTAAAATCAACTAATTTTCCATCCATCCAAATTTTATCTGCTGAGATCATTTTTTACCTTTTATAGTTGTTTATTTCTTAAAAAATATTATTTTAAGAATAAATCGGGATTTTATCAAAAATATACTAACAATAAGCTTTTATTAAATTAAGGTTTTTTGTTAAAAAAAATATTAGGTATTTTTTGAAATAATTATGAAAAATTATCGTTAAAAAGGAGAAATTATGCCATTGGTAAATATTAAATTAGCAAAGCCGTCTTTAAGCAAGGAACAAAAAGCGGAGCTTATAGCTGATATTACCAAACTTTTAAGCACGAAATATAATAAAAGTAAAGAAAGAGTTGTGGTGGTTTTAGAAGATGTAGAAAGTTATGACATAGGCTTTGGCGGAGAAAGTGTAGAAGCTATCAAAGCAAAGGCAAACAAATGAGTTTAAATATAGGAGATAAAGCACCTCAGTTTGAGCTTTTAAATCAAGATGGGGTAAAAATAGCATTAAAAGATTTTATTGGTAAAAAGGTGATTTTGTATTTTTATCCAAAAGATAATACTCCAGGTTGCACTACAGAAGCTTGTGATTTTAGTTTAAATTATGATAAATTTGGTGATAAAAATGCAGTGATTATCGGTATCAGTCCTGATAGCGTGGCAAGTCATGAAAAATTTATCTCTAAATTTGATTTAAAGCATATTTTACTTAGTGATAGCGAAAAAGAAGTTGCTAAAGCTTATGGAGCTTGGGGGCTTAAGAAAAATTACGGAAAAGAATACGAAGGCATTATAAGATCGACTTTTGTTATCGATGAATCGGGAAAAATCGCCCAAATTTATAGTAATATCCGCGTAAAAGATCATGCACTAAAAGTACTTGAAAGTCTTTAATGCTAGTGCATATTTGTTGTAGTGTGGATAGTCATTATTTTATTGAAGAACTTAGAAAGACTTATCCTGATGAAAAAATCATAGGGTATTTTTATGATCCAAATATCCATCCTTTAAGCGAATATGAACTAAGATTTTTAGATGTAAAAAGATCTTGTGATAAACTTGGTATTAAGTTATATAAGGGCGAGTATGAGTATGAAAAATGGCTTAATGCTGTGCGTGGTTATGAAGATGAGCCTGAAAAAGGTGCAAGGTGTGAAATTTGTTTTGATGTAAGAATGGGATCTAGTGTTAAATTTGCTGCTAAAATAGGAGAAAAAAAGCTTACTACTACGCTTTTAACCAGCCCTAAAAAAGATTTAGAACAGTTAAAAAATGCTTTACAAAAAGAATGTGAGCCTTATGGAGTAGAGTTTTTAGCCCCTGATTTTCGTAAAAATGGTGGCACTCAAAGGCAGTTTGCTTTAGCAAAAAAAGAAATGCTTTATCATCAAAACTATTGCGGTTGTATTTATGGGCTTAAAAAACAAAAACAAGATAAGAATTTCATTGATGAGTTAATGTCTCCTGTAAATAAGCAAATTTTACCTGCAAGTATAGAAGCAAGAATAGCTCTTTATAAAAAAGTAGTTTTATGGGAAAAAAAGGGTATAAAATTTGAAATTTTAAGAGAGAAATTTTTAAATTATCGTCTTTTAAGTGCTTTAATAAAATTAGATAAAAAGCCTGTTAAATCTCATATTTTATTTTATTCGCATTTTAAAAACGCTTATACAAGATTTTCTTTGGATGAGGAAAATTTAAAACAAAAATTAAAAGAAGGCTTTTATAGAAGCACTAAAGATGAAATGGTTTTTGTTGAATTTTGGCGTTTTAATGCATTTTTTAAAAACAAATGGAAAAATTTTGAAGATTTTTTAAAAAGACCTTTGAGTGTGCAAGCAGAAACTAAATGGCGTAATAAATTGTTTGGAACTTATAATCTTAGCCCTATTATCATCCTTGAAAATATTTTACCTTCAAGATATGAAGTGATAGCAAAAAGTGAAATTTATCATGATAATCAAGAGGTGATTGTAGAAATTTAAGAAATTTATTAAGAAAAACTTTTTTTGTTAATGTAATTTTTAATGATTTTTTTATATAATAAAATTTTTAATTGTTTTCAAGGTTAATTTAATAATGATAGATGTAATGCAAATTCAAGAAATCTTACCACACCGTTATCCTTTTTTACTAGTAGATAAAATTACAGAATTAAAAGTTAAAGAAGTGGTTCGAGGATATAAAAACATCAGTATAAGTGACCATGTTTTTATGGGACATTTTCCAGGGCATCCTATTTATCCTGGAGTTTTGATTTTAGAAGGTATGGCTCAAACAGGCGGAGTTTTAGCTTTTGAAAGTATGGAAGATAAAGTGGATCCAAAAAGTAAAGTAGTTTATTTCACAGGCATAGATGGAGCAAAATTTAGAAATCCTGTGCGTCCTGGAGATAGGCTTGATTATGAAATGAGCGTGGTTAAAAATCGTGGTAATATGTGGATTTTTAAAGGGCAAGCTTTTGTAGATGGAAATTTAGTTGCAGAGGCTGAGCTTAAAGCTATGATAGTGGATAAATAATGAAAAAAATTCATCCAAGTGCGGTGATTGAAGAGGGTGCACAACTTGGTGACGATGTTGTAATAGAAGCTTATGCTTATGTAGGTAAAGATACTAAAATAGGTAATGATGTTGTCATCAAACAAGGTGCTCGAATTCTTTCAGATACAACTATAGGTGATCATTCTCGTGTATTTTCTTATGCTATAGTAGGCGATATTCCTCAGGACATATCTTATAAAGAAGAGCAAAAAAGCGGTGTTGTTATAGGAAAAAATGCAACTATTAGAGAATTTGCAACGATAAATTCAGGTACAGCTAAAGGAGATGGTTTTACTCGTATAGGCGATAATGCTTTTATTATGGCTTACTGTCATATTGCTCATGATTGTTTTTTGGGTAATAATATTATTTTAGCTAATAATGCAACTTTAGCAGGACATGTAGAGCTTGGAGATTTTACGGTTGTAGGCGGGCTTACACCTATTCATCAATTTGTCAAAGTAGGTGAGGGTTGTATGATAGCAGGAGCTAGTGCACTCTCTCAGGATATAGTACCGTTTTGTTTAGCAGAAGGAAATCGTGCAAGTATTAGAAGTTTAAATTTAGTAGGTATTCGTCGTCGTTTTGATAAAGATGAAGTAGATAGACTTAGCAGAGCTTTTAAAACTTTATTTAGACAAGGAGATTTAAAAGAAAATGCTAAAAATTTGCTTGAAAATCAAGAAAGTGAAAATGTTAAAAAAATGTGCCATTTTATATTAGAAACAAAGCGCGGAATTCCTGTCTATAGGGGTAAAAATAATGCCTAGAAAATGTAGTTTTTGCAATGAAGTGGAGAATCCACAAAGAAGAATTTTAGCAAATGAAAATGATGATGCTTTTATTTGTGAATATTGCGTTGAAGGTGCTTATAGTATTATTTATGGAGAAGAAAAAGAATTTAAAGAACCTAAACAAAGCCATAATACAGAATTTAAAGATATCACTCCAAAAGAATTAAAAGCTTATCTAGATCGTTATGTCATAGGACAAGATAGAGCTAAAAAAGTTTTTAGTGTTGGAGTATACAATCATTATAAAAGACTTTTTAAAGCCGAACTTCAAGATGACGATACAGAGCTTTTTAAGTCAAATATTTTACTTGTTGGGCCAACAGGAAGTGGAAAAACTTTATTGGCGCAAACTTTAGCTAAATTTTTAGATGTACCTATAGCAATTTGTGATGCAACTTCTTTAACTGAAGCAGGATATGTAGGTGAGGATGTGGAAAATATTTTAACACGTCTTTTGCAAGCTGCAGATGGAGATGTGCAAAGAGCTCAAAAAGGTATAGTTTTTATTGATGAGATTGATAAAATTGCTAGAATGAGTGAAAATCGTTCTATTACTCGTGATGTAAGTGGAGAGGGTGTGCAACAAGCTTTACTTAAGATTATCGAAGGAAGTTTGGTAAATATTCCACCAAAAGGGGGAAGAAAACATCCAAATCAAGAGTTTATACAAATTGACACTTCAAATATTTTATTTGTTTGTGGTGGAGCTTTTGATGGTTTGGAAACTATCTTAAAAAGAAAACTTGGCGATAAAGTTGTGGGCTTTTTTGATGATGCAAAAGAAGAAAATAAAGCTTTGCTTGAGAAAATCGAACCTGATGATTTGGTGCATTTTGGTTTGATTCCTGAGCTTATAGGTCGTTTGCATGTGATTGCATCTTTAAATGAGCTTAATGAAGAGGATATGGTAAGAATTTTAACTGAGCCTAAAAATGCCATTATTAAACAATATCAAAAGCTTTTTGCTATTGATGGGGTAAATTTAAAATTTGAAGAAGATGCTCTAAGAGCTATCGCGCAACTTGCATTGGAGAGAAAAACAGGGGCTAGGGGACTTAGAAGTATTATAGAAGAAATGATGGTAGATTTAATGTTTGAGTTACCAGAGTATAAAAATTATGATATTGTAATAACTAAAGAAGTTGTTAAAGACAATGCAAAAGCATTATTAATAAAAAGAAAAATAAGTTAAAAGGATAGAAATGATATTAGATCAACTTATAGGATTTTTTTCTAGTGATATGGGGATTGATTTAGGAACAGCTAATACGCTAGTTTTGATAAAAGATAAGGGTATAGTGATAAATGAGCCTTCTGTTGTGGCAGTTGAAAGAGAAAGGTATGGTTCCAAAGCAAAAATTTTAGCCGTAGGTAAAGAAGCTAAAGATATGGTGGGAAAAACTCCAGGCAATATCGAAGCTATTCGTCCTATGAAAGATGGCGTGATTGCAGATTTTGATATGACTGAAAAAATGATCCGCTATTTTATAGAAAAAACACACCGTAGAAAAAGTTTTTTACGCCCTAGAATTATCATTTCTGTTCCTTATGGTTTAACTCAAGTAGAAAGAAAAGCGGTAAGAGAAAGTGCTTTAAGCGCAGGTGCAAGAGAGGTATTTTTGATTGAAGAGCCTATGGCAGCAGCTATTGGTGCAAGTTTACCTATACAAGAGCCTAAAGGAAATTTGGTAGTAGATATAGGGGGCGGAACTACTGAAATTGGAGTGATTTCTTTGGGTGGACTTGTGATTTCAAAGTCTATTCGTACGGCTGGAGATAAGCTTGATATGAGTATAGTTAATTATGTAAAAGAAAAATACAATCTTATCATAGGTGAAAGAACGGGGGAAGAGATCAAAATCACTATAGGTTCAGCAATACAACTTCCAAAAGAACTTTCTATGGTGGTAAAAGGACGCGATCAAGTAAGTGGACTTTTAAGTCGTATTGAACTTACAAGTGAAGATGTAAGAGAAGCAATGCGTGAGTATTTAAAAGAAATTGCTGATGCTTTAAAAATGGTTCTTGAAATGATGCCGCCTGATTTAGCAAGTGATATAGTAGAAAATGGTGTAGTTTTAACAGGTGGCGGAGCATTGATTCGTGGTCTTGATAAATATTTAAGTGAAATTGTACGTTTGCCAGTTTATATCGCAGATGAACCGCTTTTAGCTGTAGCAAAAGGAACGGGTAAAGCTTTAGAGGAAATTTCATTATTGCAACAATTAACCAATGAAGAATAAGATTTTTTATGTTCTTGTCTTAGCCTTTTTGGTTTTTATATCTTTTTATTATGGAGGACTTATTAAGCAGAATGTTCTCCGTGTTAATGACTTTGTTATAGGTAATTTTTATAATATTAAAGATTATTTGGGAGAAAAAATTTCAGAACATTTTAATCAAGCAAATCAAATTCAGCAATTAAAAGCTAGAAATAAAGAATTAGAAGACATTGCCGTAAAGGTAACTAGTTTTGCAAATCAATTAAATCGTATTTTGGAGGATCAAAATTCTACAAAATATTTACCTCAAGTTTCTTTAACTAGAGTTATTTCTTATGTTCAATTGAATGATTATAAAAAATTATGGTTAGATTGGAGCAAAATTCCCGTTGGTAAAAATCGTGGTTTAATATATCAAGGATATACTGCAGGTATAGCTATTAATAAAGATGGCAGAACAATGGCTCTTTTACAAGGTGATGATCAGTGTGTTTTTTCTGTTTATATAGGAAAATCCAAAGCTCCAGGTTTAATTCAAGGTGAAAATGGCAAGGTTGTGGTTAAATTTATTCCAAAGTGGGCGAAAATTAATGTCGGAGATGAAATCTTAACAAGTGGACTTGATAATATTTTCTTTTCGGATGTCCCTGTTGGGATTGTGAATAGAGTTGATGATAAAGATATGTATCAAAGTGTAGAAGTAAAGCCTTATGTTAAGATCAGTATTCCTGCTTATTTATATGTAGTAGATAATTTATAAGTCAAGGGTTAGACTTTTTAAAAATTTTCTATATTTTTGCTAATTATTATAACTTTGTTTAATGCTAAAAATTTTGTTAAATTATCAAATAAATTTTTATAATCGAATGAGAATTTTATAAAAAATCTTAAATTTCTTTATGTATTATTTCCTAGATTAAAAGCAGGGTGTTTATTTTTTAAAATTATATCGATAATTTCAAAGTTTATAAAACTAATTTTTGTTATAATCAGCTCAAATTCATGCTCTTAGGAAAATTTATGCCAAAACGAACAGATATTAAAAGTATTTTACTTATAGGAAGTGGTCCTATTGTGATAGGACAAGCTTGTGAATTTGATTATTCTGGAACTCAAGCCGCAAAGACTTTAAAAGAATTAGGATATCGTGTAGTATTAATCAACTCAAATCCTGCAACTATCATGACAGATCCTGAATTTGCAGATGCAACTTATATAGAACCCATAACAAAAGAAAGTATTTTAAGTATTATTAAAAAAGAAAAAATTGATGCAATTTTGCCAACTATGGGCGGACAAGTAGCATTAAATGTTGCTATGGAAGTTTATGAAAGCGGACTTTTAGGAGATGTAAAATTTTTAGGCGCAAATCCTGAGGCGATTAAAAAAGGCGAAGATCGTCAGGTCTTTAAAGAATGTATGAAAAAAATCGGCATGGATTTGCCAAAATCGATGTATGCGTATAATTATGATGAAGCTTTAAAAGCCGTAGATGAAATCGGCTTTCCTTTGATGATCCGTGCTTCTTATACTTTAGGAGGTGCTGGAAGTGGTGTGGTTTATAATATGGACGAATTTAAAGAACTCGCTAATACTGCTTTAGCTTTATCGCCTATCCATGAAATTTTGATTGAAGAAAGTTTGTTGGGTTGGAAAGAATATGAAATGGAAGTTATACGCGATAGAGCGGATAATTGTATCATAGTTTGTAGTATAGAAAATATCGATCCTATGGGAGTTCATACAGGAGATAGTATTACAATAGCTCCAGCATTAACTTTGACGGATAAAGAATATCAAGTTATGCGTAATGCTTCTTTTGCTATTTTGCGTGAAATTGGCGTAGATACAGGCGGAAGTAATGTGCAGTTTGCTATCAACCCAAAAAATGGAAGAATGATAGTTATAGAAATGAATCCAAGAGTTTCAAGATCAAGTGCTTTAGCTTCTAAGGCAACGGGCTATCCTATAGCAAAGGTTGCGACACTTTTGGCAGTAGGCTTTAGTTTAGATGAGATTAAAAATGATATTACAGGAACTCCTGCATCTTTTGAGCCTGTGATTGATTATATTGTAACAAAAATTCCTCGCTTTACTTTTGAAAAATTTCCAGGGGCAAACACAACTTTAGGTACAGCTATGAAAAGTGTGGGTGAGGTGATGGCTATAGGACGCACTTTTAAAGAAAGTATACAAAAAGCACTTTGTTCGCTTGAGCGTTCTTTAAGTGGTTTTGATAGGGTAAAATTTGAAGATAGAAATGATCTTGTTTTTAAAATTCGCAATGCCAATGAAAAGCGTTTACTTTATGTTGCTCAAGCTTTTAGGGAAGGTTTTAGCGTAGAAGAACTTTATGAGCTTTGTAAAATAGATCCTTGGTTTTTAACACAGATTAAAGAAATTGTAGATTTTGAAGAGCAAATTGATATGGATATTTTAAACAATAAAGCTCTTTTGAGAAAAGCAAAAACTATGGGCTTTTCAGATAAAATGATAGCCTTGCTTGTAAATTTGAAAGATAATTTAGAATTAAGCCAAAATGATATTTATTATGCAAGAATGAAGCAAAAAATCATCGCAGAATTTAGTGAAGTGGATACTTGTGCGGGTGAATTTGAAGCTTTAACTCCTTATCTTTATTCAAGTATCAATGTAAGCGAACTCACTCAAAGTAAAAACGATACTAAGGATAAAAAAGAAAAAAAAGTGATGATTATAGGTGGGGGGCCAAACCGCATAGGACAAGGTATAGAATTTGACTATGCTTGCGTACATGCTTCTTTTGCGCTTAAAGATATGGGTATTAAAACCATTATGTATAATTGTAATCCTGAAACCGTTTCGACTGACTATGATACAAGTGATATTTTGTATTTCGAGCCTATTGATTTCGAACATTTAAGAGTGGTGATTGAACGTGAAAAACCTGATGGAGTGATTGTGCATTTTGGCGGACAAACTCCTTTGAAATTTGCCAAGCGTTTAAGCGCTTTTGGAGCTAAGATTATAGGTACTAGTGCAAGAGTAATTGATATGGCAGAAGATAGAAAGAAATTTGCCGAATTTATTACAAAATTAGGCATCAATCAGCCAAAAAATTCTACTGCGACAAGCGTAGAAGAAGCGGTGCTTAAGGCTAGTGATATAGGATATCCTGTGCTTGTAAGACCAAGTTATGTTTTAGGTGGGCGTGCGATGCGTGTGGTAAATGATGAGGCTGAACTTAGACTCTATATGCAAGAAGCTGTAGATGTGAGCGATAAAAGTCCTGTTTTGATCGATCAGTTTTTAGACAATGCTACAGAAATTGATGTTGATGCGATTTGTGATGGTAAAGATGTTTATGTGGCAGGAATTATGGAACACATAGAAGAAGCGGGAATTCATTCAGGTGATAGTGCTTGTTCTTTACCACCTTGCAGTATCGATGAAAAAATGCAAGAATTTATTGCACAAAAAACCGCAGATATTGCTTTAAATTTAGGAGTTGTAGGGCTTTTAAATATACAATTTGCTTTACATCATAATGAGTTTTATATGATAGAGGTAAATCCTAGAGCTAGTCGTACCGTGCCTTTTGTTAGTAAAGCTACGGGTATTCCTTTAGCAAAAGTGGCAACGCGTGTGATGTGGCAAGGAAATTTAAAAGAAGCTTTAAAATTTTATGATACTTTCAAAGTGGTTAATTTTGATACTAAAATTTTACGCGCTAAAACTCCAAAATATATGAGCGTGAAAGAAGCAGTATTTCCATTTGCAAAACTTAGTGGAAGTGATTTAGAATTAGGCCCTGAAATGCGTTCAACGGGTGAAGTTATGGGTATAAGCAAGGATTTTGCAAATTCTTACGCAAAAAGTCAAATCGCATCGTTTAATCATCTGCCAGAGCAAGGCGTGGTATTTATCTCCTTAAAAGATAAGGATAAAAAATATACCAAAAAAATCGCTGCAGAATATGTAAAGCTTGGCTTTAAGCTTATGGCAACAGGGGGAACTTGTAAGGAAATTTTAGAAAGTGGTTTTGAGTGCGAACTTGTACATAAAATTTCAGAAGGACGCCCCAATGTTGAAGATAAATTGAAAAATGGAGAAATTCACTTAGTTATCAATACAAGCGATAGCCACAGTTTTAAAGGTGATACGAAAAAAATTCGTGAAAATATTATTCGTTTTAAAATACCTTATTTTACAAATTTACGATCAGCTTTAGCAGGTGCAAAATCGATTAAAGCTATACAGAGTAAATCTTGCCTAGATGTAAAGAGTTTGCAAGAGTGGCTTAAATCTTGATTTATTTAGCTCAAACAGATACTACGGTAGGATTTTTAAGTAAAAATTTAGAAGAGATTAATGCTTTAAAAGGTAGAGGTAAAAATCAACCTTGCTTAATCACTTCTGCGAAATTTTGCGAGTTAAAAAGTTTAGCAAGAATTCCAAAATCTTTTAAAAATTTAGTACGTCGTTCTAAAAAAACAACTTTTATCTATCCAAATAATCAGGCCATTCGTATTGTGAAAGAGTGTAAACATGCGAATTTTTTAAGTAAAAATGGCTATTTTTATTCATCTTCGGCAAACAAGCATGGAAAAGAATTTGATGAAGAATGGGCTAGAAGTGTTGCTGATATAATACTTGATGAGAAATTTTTCGAAAATATCCCATCAAAAATATTAAAACTTTCAAAGAATAAAATGATAAAAATACGTTAATTAAAGAGCTTTTAAAATATCTTCGAAAGCAATACAAAATTGCTCTAGGCCATCACTTAATAAATCATTGCAAGCTTTTTCTCGTTCACTTTGAGAAATGATTTGATTAAGTTCTGTATAAATTTCAAAATTCATTAAAGGTTTTTTAAAATCCATTTTTCCTTTAAATACCTCTATTGCATCAAGAGGAGCAGTATTAACAGAATTCTCAAAAAGAAGTTCTTTGATATAATAGTCTTTTGGCAGATCATCTCCTTTAACTCCAGTGCTTGCAAACAAGGTGCGAATATTAGGTTCATTTTTTGAGTAGATATTGTTATAAGCTAAATTTGCATTTAAAATTCCAATACGATTTTGCTCTTTGGCTTTAGGATTTAAAAGTCTATCAAAACGACTTACAAAAATACTTATAACAGCTTGCGGTGTTCTAGTATTTTGTTCTTTTAAGGCTATATTGTTTTTTCTAAATTCGACTAAACCTGCATTTAAAGCTTCAAAACATTTTTGACTTTGTTCAAGAGAAAAAATTAAGGTAGCATTGACGCTAATACCATTTTTCATAAGTTCATACATTACTTCATAAGAAGCTTTTGTAGCTGGAATTTTAATCATTACATTTTCTTTGCTAATAGCACTATAAAGTCTTTTAGCTTCGCCTAAACTAAGAGTCGTGTTATCATGAAGTCTTGGATCTATTTCAATACTTATAAATCCATCGTTTTTTTGATAAAAAAGAGGAGTTAATTTATCAGCTGCTTTTTGAATATCAGAAATTGCTAATTCTTCATAAATATCTTTTGTTTTTTTTCCTTTTAATTTAAGAATTTTATCTTTATAAATTGGAGAATTTAAAATAGCATTTTTAAAAATAGCAGGATTTGAAGTGGCGCCATTAATTCCATGTGATAATAAATTTAAAAATTCATTATCTAAAAAACTATTTTCTATAAAATCACACCAAAGAGAAAAATTTTTCATTATATTACCTTTATTATTTCTTTTAAGTCTTTTATGTCTACGCAAATATCAGCTTGAGAACGTAAAATTTCTTTAGCACAAAATGCAATCTTTAATCCACTTTCGTTAAACATTGCCAAATCATTTGCCCCATCGCCAACACACATCACTTCATCTGTTTTCAAATTTAAAAAGCTTTTTAATCGTTGTAGCATTAAGCCTTTTGAATTTGAAAACATCATTTCCCCACCAACTAGCCCTGTTAAAATGTCATTTTTATGATGCAGATAATTTGCAAAACCGAGGTTAATTCCAAGTTTTTGCATAGCAGGATCTATGCCTTCATGAAAACCACCGCTAAAAATAACAATTTGTATATTTTTAGATTTTAAATATTGGATAAGTTCATGTGCTCCATGCATTAGTGGAAGTGTGCTACCTAATTCTAAAACTTTTTTATAAGATATACCTTTTAAAAGGCTTACTCGTTTTTGAAGACTTTCGAAAAAATCAAGCTCTCCAGCCATGGCATGGCGGGTAATTTCGCTTGTTTGATTACCCTTGCCATGCGCTGTAGCTAAAATATCGATGGTTTCACCATCCATTAAAGTAGCGTCAAAGTCAAAAACACAAAGTTTAATCATTAAAATTCGCGCTTAAGTAAAGCTTCTACTTTGAGTATAGTTAAGATATTTTCATCTCTTTTTCCTATACCATAAATCATACCTTTGTCTTTAACTAAAGTTTCAGGTGGTGGATCGATTCTGTTTCTGTGAATTTTAATTGCTTCAGTTAATCTATCTATAACAAAACCAGCATTTCCTCCAACTCCAGTTCCATTTGTCTCACCTCTTAAAACAATATATCTTGTTTGAGGTGTCATTTTAGAACTTCCTAAATGAAAGCGTTGAGCTAGATCAATGAGTGGCATAACATTACCACGCATATTAAAAACCCCTAGAACATAATCAGGTACACTAGGAACTCTAGTATATTCTATAGGTTTGATGATTTCTTGTATATTAAGAATTGGAATCGCATATTCCTCATCTCCAACTACAAAGCCGACAAGTTGGATGATATCATCTTCTCTTTGATCGACATCAGGACCAGCCATCTGAGTTTGCTGTTTTTGCAAAATTTGCTCTAATTTTTCATTACTCATATTCTTATCCTAGTTTCAAATTTTTTCTAACCACATTTTCCAAGTATTCTGGAGAATAAGGTTTAGTGATATATTCAGTCATACCCACTTCAACACCTCTTAAGCGGTCAGTTTTACTTGTTCTTGAAGTAACTGCAATGAGTGGTAAGTTACGATATTTAGAATACTTTCTAATTTCACCAGCTAAGGTGTATCCATCCATTCTTGGCATTTCGATATCTATAAGCATTGCATCAATATCATGTTCGCCAGATTTTATAATATTCAATGCTTCAACACCATTTGTTGCTTCAACTAAACTAACTCCTAGCGGTTCTAAAGCTTTTTGCATTAAAGTTCTATCCATTTTAGAATCATCTACAATTAAGACTTTATAATCACTTGGTTGTTCTTTAGGTTTTTTCGCACTTGATTCTAATTGCGCTTTAATATCAACTTTAATTTCTTTGGCCATATCCATCATAGCACCTACATCAATGATTAATGTCACTCTACCATCGCCACGGATTGTAGCTCCTGCTATACCTTGGATATTTTGTAAATAATCACCCATAGATTTAATAACTATCTCTTCTTGTCCTACAAGAGTATCTACTATAATACCAAGCTTGCTTTCTGCTACCCCTATAACAACGACATAAGTTTGATCGCCGCTTTCAAGGACTTGTTTAACTCCAAATACATCTGAAAGTCTCACAAGAGAAAGCACTTCATCTCTTAAGCGTAATACATTTTTACCTTCGATAGTATAGATATCATCAATTGGCACTCTAACTGTTTCAAGAACGCTTGCAAGTGGAATTGCATAGAATTCCTCTTGAGTTCCTACAAGTAAAGATTGAATGATTGCCAAGGTAAGAGGAATTTTAAGCTTAAACGAACTTCCTTTACCTAACTCACTATCAATTTCAATTACCCCATTTAGTTTTTCGATGTTGGTTTTAACAACATCCATTCCTACGCCACGACCTGAAACATTTGTTACTTTAGCCGCAGTTGAAAAACCAGGTTTGAAAATCAAAGCAAAAGCTTCTTTGTCTGTCATTTGATCTGCTTCTCTTTCGGTAATCAAATTTTTCTCTATAGCTTTTGCTTTTAAGCCATTTGGATCAAGTCCTTTACCATCATCTGTAATTTCTACAACGATGTGATTGCCTTCATTATAAGCTTTAAGTTGAACTATGCCTTTTTCAGGTTTTCCATTCGCTGCACGAGTTGCTGGATCCTCAACACCATGGTCACATGAATTTCTAATCATATGCATGATAGGATCGCCAATTTCCTCTACGATAGATTTATCAAGTTCAGTTTCTTCACCTGTAATTTCAAGTTCTATTTGCTTTCCTAATTCACGACTCAAATCACGAACAACTCTTGGAAATTTATTGAAAACTTTTGCTATAGGCTGCATTCTTGTTTTCATTACAGCAAGTTGAACATCGGTTGTAATGATGCTTAGCTGACTTACGACTTGATTAAGCTCTTCAAGGAATTTTTCTCCTTCATAACGCTCTTCAACATCATCATAAATTTTAAGCAAACGGTTTTTGCCTAAAACAAGCTCCCCAATTAGATTCATTAAGTGATCTAATCTTTTTACTTCCACGCGT
Organism: Campylobacter sp. BCW_4338; assembly: GCF_001763255.1. Lineage (NCBI taxonomy): Bacteria > Pseudomonadati > Campylobacterota > Epsilonproteobacteria > Campylobacterales > Campylobacteraceae > Campylobacter > Campylobacter sp. BCW_4338. The sequence goes on along the minus strand of NZ_MJYJ01000041.1, from coordinate 130,881 downwards.
ATGGTTTGATCCATGCTGCTAGCATTGCTACCTGAAGCAGGAACCTTTTTCTCTCCACTTTCTGCAGGTTTATTTGCTGTATTGTTAGTCGGTTTAGGTGTTGCATTTGTTGTTTGTTTCTTTTGTGCACGACGAGCTTGATCTTCAGCTTTTCTAACTTTTAAAAGTCTTTCTATTTCAGCTTCAACTTCAGAATCACTTAATTGATTAACATCTACTTCAGGTTCAGGAGTAGTTGTTTCTTGTTTTGGTACTTCTGGTTCTGCTTGTGGAGTAGATTTTTCATTTAAATCTGTTGCCGCAACAGGAGACTCTCCCTCTGAAATAGCTGTTAATCTTGCGCAAATTGGTTCTATGTCCATACCAATAGCAGTATCGTTGCCATTATCGCGAATAGAATTAAGCAGAGTTTTCATTCTATCAATAGACTCTAAAACTACATCCATGATATCTGGAGTTATTTTTAACTCGCCATGTCTTGCTTTGTTTAAAACATCTTCCATGTGGTGAGTTAACTTTGTTAAAACATCAAAATTTAAGAAACTTGATGATCCTTTAACCGTATGCGCAACACGGAAAATTCTATTTAATAATTCTAAGTCTTCTGGATTTGATTCAAGCTCTACTAAATCATGGTCGATTTGCTCAACAAGCTCAAAAGCTTCAACCAAAAAGTCTTCAAGTATTTCTTGCATATCTTCCATATTTTACCCCTGTTCTTGAGATTGATGTTTTTTAATAACCTTTGCAATTTCATTGAAGAAATCGCTAGCGTTAAATTTGACAAGATAGCCTTCTCCACCAGCTTCTTGAACACCTTTCTCATTCATAAATTCATTTGATAAAGACGAGTTAAAGACTATAGGAATATCTTTAAATCTTGGATCTTCTTTAATGCGTGCAGCAAAGTGGAAACCATCCATTTGTGGCATTTCGACATCGCTTACTATAATTTTTAAAGTATCATTTAAACTTTCACCATAAACTTGGCTTAATTCTTCTAATTTGTTTATGCCCTCTACGCCGTCTTTAGCTTCAACAACTTGAAAGCCCATCTGTTGCATCATTTCTTTGACGCGTTTTCTAGCAGTCATGCTGTCATCAAGTATAAGTGCTGTTCCAGTAAATTTTTCTATTTTTCCAAAATCTATATCTGTTTTTGGAGCGTAAATTCCTAAATCTTCAACAACACTTTCAAGATCTAAAATTAGCAACACTTCATCATTTTCAATGCGTGTTACACCTGTGATTTTACCTTTATCTAAAGCACCTGATCCTGTAGAAAAAGTTGCTGGTTCTATATCCTTCCAGTTTATTCTACGAATTCTTTTTGCTTCGTGAACTATAAAACCAATAAGAATATTGCTAAATTCAGTGATAATAACTCTAGGTTTTAGCATAGCGCTTTCTGGCTCAGTGATTTGCATCCATTTGGCAAGATTGACTACAGGTATAACCACTCCACGAAGATCAAAGATACCTTCGATGTAATCAGGTACACCTGGAAGTTCTGTAAGGCTTGGGATTTTTATAATTTCCCTTACCTTAGAAACATTTACACCATAAATTCCTTCATAGACTTTATCGTGTCCTTGCTTAAAGATACGGAAATCGACAAGCTCCATTTCATTTGAACCCGTTTTCACGATATTTTCATCAAACATTTTGACCCCTCAATTTCTGTTCTCGAAATTTGATTTCTTGTTGATATTCTACTACAAAAAAACTTCTCTCATATGCAAAACTAGCTAAGTTAAGATATTTAATGTTTTCTTTGTTGATTTGATGATTTTGATGATAGTGTCCTTCACATACCCAAAATCCTAAATTTTCATATCTTTCATATCTTTTTTTTGCTAAATTTTCAAAATCTTTTATTTGATAAAAAAGGTTTTTTTTGTTTTGATTTTGAAGAATTTTATTTGAAATAAAATTACAAGTAATAATATTTAAAAAATTCAAAAATATAAGCAAATAATGATTTCTTAATATTTTAAGAGTAAATTGTAAAAGAGGTGGTAAAAAAATATCTCCGTGAGCTAATTTTATAAAAGCGTTATTTAAAACAAGATTATTACCTTTACTTGTATGCAAACTAAGCTTTATGGGTTGCTTTTGTAAGTTAAAAATTTTTACCCTTTTAAAAAAACAAGAAAGATTAAAATCATGATTGCCTTCTAAGTAGATAATTTCAATCTTTAAGGCCAATTCTTCTAAAAGTTCTATGTAAGGTTTAGCAAATTCATGTGTAGCAGAGATTTCACCTATAAGTAAATCAAAAATATCACCCATAAGTATGAGTTGAGGGGTGGAAATTTTACCTTTTTTTAAGGTTTGTAAAAATTCCCAAAATCCCTTTCTCTGTTCATTTTCATGAGCATCCGCGATTAAAATCGCTCCATTTTGTAGTAAAATTTTTTATCCTTAAAATTTCAAAGGCTCATAATTTATAGAAAGGATTTCAAATTCACTCTCACCTTTTGGCAAACGCACTTTAAAATCATCTCCTTCTTTTTTCCCAAGCATAGCTTTTGCTATTGGAGATGCGATGGAAATATAACCCTTATCTAAATCTCCTTCGCAAATTCCTACTAGAGTATATTTGCTTTCTTTTTCTGTATCCAAATCCATGATCACAACACTTGAGCCAAATTTCACACTATCATGTTCATAGCTTGAAGGATCGATCACTTGAGCTCTTGCTAGCAAGTCACTAAGCTCTGCTATACGACTTTCAATTAAAGCTTGTTTTTCTCTTGCAGCATGGTATTCCGCATTTTCTTTTAAATCCCCATGACTTCTTGCTGTATCGATTTCTATTACAACAGCGGGACGTTGATTATCTTTCAAATCTTTTAATTCTGCGGCTAATTTATCATAGCCAAATTGACTCATTGGTTCTTTTTGCATGATTTATCCTTTTATATTTCGCTTAGGATTTTTGCTAAATTTTTAGCACTTCCAAAATTTAAATACTCTTTTAAAAAATCAACTTTAGCAAAAAATGCCTTATAATCATATTTATTATAAGCTTCATATAAATTTAAAACATTGACTTCATCTTGTAAAAATTCGGGATTTAAAGCTTCTTTTCCAGCAAAATCACAAAAAATATTTGCAAGTCCTATATGTTTTAATTTTACAAAAAGTTTTGCGATAAAAATATCAATCGCTTTTGCTTTGTAAGTAAGGATAAAAGGAGTTCCCACTAAAGCTGCTTCTAAAGTAGCCGTTCCGCTACAAATAAAGGCAAAATCAGCTTTTTTAAGTACTTTTGGAGTATGGCTTTCTATTTTAAATTCGCTAATATCACTATAAATTTCTAATTTTTCAAGATTAAATGGGGGAACGCAAAGAATTTTTTCACCCTTAAATTTTTGCGAGAGTTCCTTAAAAATAGGCATTAAACGCTTAATTTCACTACGCCTTGAACCTGGTAAAAAGGCTATAGTTTTTTCATCATCTTTTTTTGAAAATGTAAGATTAATGTCTTCTTTATTTTTAAATTCTTTTATCTCATCTAAAAGAGGATGGCCTACATAAGTGCTTTTGTTAAAAAACTGATTATCAAAAGGCAAAATAGAAGCTAAAATATCAAAATGACTTTCTATGATAGGTATGCGACTTTTTTTCCATGCCCAAACTTGAGGTAAAATATAATAAATGCGCGGAATTTTACTGCCTGCTTTTTTTAAAGCTTTAGAAAAAGGTATGTTAAAAGCGGGCGAATCTATACATAAAATCCCATCTATTTTTTGAGTAAAACTTAAATTTACAAGCTCTTTTATAGCTTTTTTTGCTTTAAAAATCAAAGGTAAAACTTCTATAAAACCCATAGCACTAAATTCATGTGAGCTATAAAGTGGCTTAGAATTTAGATCAAATTCTTTGCATAAGCTCTCATCATAAATCCCATGAATTTCAAATTCGCCAAAATCTTTTTTATAAGCTTTTAAAACTTCTTTTAAATGCAAATTTGCTGAAGGCTCTAAAGCACAAACTAAAAAGGTTTTCAAAAAATTTCCTTATCAATATTTTAAACATTTTATCTTATTTTGGCTTAATTAAAAGAAGTTATGCAAGAATATACGCTAAAAGTGTATATGAAGGTTTATTTTCTCCAGTAGTATTTTCTGAAAATTTTCTTAATATTTATAAACATATATTGCATCGATTTATTAAATATTTTAATTACTCGCAAGCTTTTATTTTAGCTTGCTTGCAAGTAATTAATAAATAGGGGTTGCTTCTATAATAGCTGGGGTAAAAAACATTAATTCATTTAAATCTAAAAATAAAGCTGAATCTAAAGTACATGGTTGTATACCAAAACGTTTTTCTATTGGAACATTTGGGTTGTAAAATATTTTTATACATTCTCTTCCACCTTCAACTAAAGATCTTATTTGAACTGCTGAGCTAGTTGTTGGCATAATAGAAAATATAGTTTCTAACTTTCCATCTTTTAAATCTTGTTTGCATGATTTCCCTCCAAAAAAACCACTTTCTAGTATCGCCAAACAAATATCATCATCGTTTGGATTTACAAATTGCACATAACCAAAGCGTAACAATTCCCCTAATTCATCTTTTTGTTTTAATTCATCGCTAAGTATAATTTCTCTTAAGATCCAATTTTGGTCTTTTAAATCTTCTGAAGTCTCTCTAAAAGGGCTTAAACTAATTCCTGTCTGTAAGGATCTAATAGTAAACATTGGTGTAAAATCAGATAAATCGCCAGGTTCTTCGATAGATTTAGATAAGCTTAATAAAACCAATATTAAAATAACAATTTTTTTCATACAACACCTTATATTAAAAAAATTTTCTAAAATTCACAGGAAAATGATCTGAAGCTAAAAATGTTCTAAGTCCAGCAGCAGCTAGTATAGCTAGTATAGCTGGGGGAGTATATCTTCTGGTTGTATCAGAATTTCCTGTAACAGCGTAATCAAGAACACCACCACTTGCTTGAGTATAAGATGCAGGAGAAACAAAATGTACTCGGTTTCTTAATCCTTGATCTAATAAAGACATTAATGAATTTGGATCTCTATTAAAATCTCCCAAGATCATCCAATTAATCAGAGGCATATTTCTAAAATGCATATCAACAGCAGTAACTATAGCTCCTGCATCATTTCCACCTCTTGCTAAAGCATGTGCGTTAAAAAATACATCATTGCAAATACGGATTCCTATGATAGGTCTTGAAGCAACGGTTGGAGGAGGTAAAACAATTACTTCATCCGCTTGTCTTCTACTTACTATTGCCATATTAACTCTATTTGCTCCTACATCAATTCTTGAATAATATATAAATACTGAATTAGGACGCGATGAAGTTCCCAAATTCCATTCGTATTCATGAATAGGAATACCCACACCAACAGGTTGGACTTGTCTTTGAGTCATCGTTGCGGTAGACGGTAAAACTCCTGCTTCTTGGACGGCTAAAACATCCATAGGGTTGCTTCCTGTAACAAGTTGTCTAATGCTAATATTCCATTTACTTTCTGTTGATGCTGAAGAACCTTGCAAATTCCATGTTCCAACATTATAATCTTCTAAAGAAGCAAAACTCAAATTGATACTTAAAATAATCAATAATATTTTTTTCATATTCAACTCCAATTGAATTATCTATAAGGATTTCGAGCGGTATAGGTAGGAGGTGCTATGTACCACTGTCTATCTAAATTTTTTTCTCCTGATTTTACACATTCGGTGAGAAATATTTTATAATAGCTTAAATTAAATTCTTTCATAACATCATGTATCGGCGTTTGAATACATTGCTTGGTCGCTAAATTTTGAATTTGATATGCACCGTTGTCCATAGGAAGAAGGGTCCAAAATTGAGCGTAATTACTTTGATCGCAAGGGTAATGGACGATCCCTTCGCCATAAGCATTTAGACATGTGAGTGTTTTGACATTTTTAATCATAACTTTATTTTGAGGAAATTCTATAAGCTGCCATACATTTGCATCGCCAAAAGGTCTGCTTGAATATAATGTATAACCCCATATCCAATTTCCTGGTCTTAAAGCCCATACAGTTAAAGCTGCTCCTGATGGACCCATTATGGTTATGTAATCACTAAAATATCCTCTGTTTTCATATACAGGAACATTGTTAAATTCTCCGTTTGATTGCGTTCTAGGCGAAGGTCCTTTAATAAAATCATTACCTTTAAAAGTATTTGTTTTTATTACAGGTGGTTCTAAAGGAACATCTTTTGGTATCAAATCTGAACCATCAACTAAAGCAGGAGTTTCTTGTTTGGCTGGTATTGTAGGTGTTTTTCCTATTTTAAGCGGATCGCTATCATGTAAATCACCATAAGATCGTCCCAGAGGATTAAGCTCTTTAGAAGAGCATCCGATAAAAAATATCAATAATAAGCTTAATACTATCATAGAATGAAATTTTTGCATTTTTTCTCCTTGAGTGAATTAAGATATCGATAAGTATAATAATATAATTTTAAAAATGTATAAAAAATTATAATTTAAGATTAAATAATTGTCTTCTATAAAAGAATAAAATTTTAATTTTTTGGAAAAATTATAGTTATAAAAAAATATATTAATATCAAAATGAAAGTTAATTTTAATAATAAAAAAAGTTTTTTTATTATTAAAATTTAAACTATGGAATTTTAAGTTTTTAAGAATAAAAATATAAATGAGTATGGAATTTAAAATATTTGAACATTAGAAGAGTTACGATTAAAATCGTGATTTTAAAGTGTAGATTGGACTAAATAATAAAAATTAAGTTGATTTTAAGTTAATTGTGAATTGCTTTATTGAGTTGAGAATAAACGAATTAATTATAAAGAACATTTCTATATAGCTTTGTTTGTGTTTATTCTTAAAGCTTTTTATGTTAAAATATCCAATAAGGAAAAGCAATGAAAGAAATTCTTATCACTAATGACGATGGCTATGAAAGCGAAGGACTTAAAAAACTCATTAAGATGTTAAAAAAAGAATTTAAAGCCAAGATCACCATAGTAGCTCCTGCTAGTGAAAAATCAGCTTGTTCACACTCCATAACCCTAACCAAACCTTTGCGTTTTGTTAAAGTAGGAAAAAGATTTTACAAGCTTGATGATGGCACTCCAGCAGATTGTATTTATCTTGCGCTTCACGCACTTTATAAAACACGCTTGCCTGATCTTGTAATCAGTGGGATTAACAAAGGAGCAAACGTAGGTGAAGATATTACCTACTCAGGAACTTGTGCAGGAGCTATGGAGGCGGTTTTACAAGGAATTCCTGCTATCGCTCTTTCTCAATTTTATAAAAAAAGCGAAAAAGAACTAGACTATAAAAATGCTTTAAAAATTACCAAAAAAATCATTCAAAATATTTTTGATAAAGGTTTTCCTTTGGAAAAAAAAGAATTTTTAAATATCAATTTTCCTGCAAAATCAAAAATCAAAGGCATTAAAATTTGTAAAGCAGGCAAAAGGGTTTATAATTTTGAAGCCCACTCAAATGTCAATCCGAGAGGAGTTGAGTATTATTGGCTTGCAGCAGCGAATTTAGACTTTGAAGATGAGAAAAATAGCGATATTGTCTTACTTAAAAAAGGCTACGCTACAATAACCCCTATAATGCTGGATCTTACAGCTTATGAAAAAATGAAAAAAGTTAAAAAATGGTTAAAGGCAAATGATGAATGATAGATTTACACGTATAAAATGGCTAGTTGGAGAAGAAAAATTTCAAAAAATTTCACAAACAAAAGTTCTGGTTTGCGGACTTGGTGGAGTGGGTGGAATTTGCGTTGATGCACTTTATCGTAGCGGTTTTAAAAACCTTACTTTAATCGATGCGGATAAATTTGAAATCACCAATCAAAATCGCCAAATTCATAGCGAAAATATAGGCGAAGAAAAAGCTAAAGTATTTGAAAGAATTTACAAGGCTAAAGGTATAGTCAGCAAAATCGATGAAGATTTTTTAGAAAATTTTGATTTAAGCGAGTTTGATCTTATCATAGATGCCATTGATGATATCCCTGTAAAAGTAGCTTTGGCTCATCTTATAGATTTTAAAAAACAAATTTTTATCTCTTCAACAGGTGGAGCTAGAAAGCTTGATCCAACACGCATTAAAACTACAAGTATTTTTAAAACTCACGGCGATGCTTTAGCTAAAAAATTCCGTTATGAGCTTAGAAAATCAGGTTTTAAGGGAAATTTTGATGTGGTATTTTCTGATGAAGAAGCACATTGTAAAGATTTGGGTTCTTTTATGGGTGTAACAGCTTCTTTTGGTTTGGCTTTAGCAAGTTTAGCAATGAGAAAAGTCTTATCAAAATATAAAGAGCAATGAGAAATTTTATTGTATTTATATTGTTTTTGAATATAGCCATTGGAGAGGATAAAATACTTGGTAATTTTTTTAAAGATTATAATACAAGTGGGACTTTTATAGTCTTTGATGGAAAAAATTATGCAAGTAATGATTTTCAAAGAGCTAAACAAGCCTTTTCTCCTGCTTCAACTTTTAAAATTTTTAATGCTTTAATTGCGCTTGATAATGGTGTAGTTAGAGATACAAAGGAAATTTTTTATCATTATAAGGGCGAAAAAGTATTTTTGCCCTCTTGGAAACAAGATGCTAGTTTAAGCTCAGCTATAAAACGCTCTCAAGTGCCTGCTTTTAAAGAATTGGCAAGAAAAATAGGACTTAAAACCATGCAAGAAAGCTTAAATAAACTTTCTTATGGAAATGCAAAAATTTCAAAAATCGATACTTTTTGGCTAGATAATTCTTTACAAATTTCTGCAAAAAATCAAGCTGATTTACTTTTTAAATTTTCGCAAAATTCTTTACCTTTTTCTAAAAAAATTCAAGAAGAAGTTAAAGAAATTATTCTTTTTAAGGAAGATAAAATCCAAAAAATTTATGCTAAAACAGGTTTTAATGATAATATCAATTTAGCTTGGATTGTTGGATTTGTAAAGACTGAAAACAAAATTTTATCTTTTGCTTTAAATGTTGATATAAAGGACATTAAAAATATTAAAATAAGGGAAAATTATTAAATAAGTATTTAGCTAATTTTTCCAACAATAATAGGATTAAAAGCTTTTACTGAAAGTATGAGAGTATCGCCTATTTTTATATCTTGATAAGCTTTTAAAAATTCCTCTTCACTAAGAGTGATTTTAATAATATCTTGATTTAAAAGCAAGGTTAAAACCACTAAAATATCACTTTTTTTAATTTCTAGCAAAGTTGCACTCAAACGCAATTTTGCACTAATACTTGAATGAGTAAAAAATTCATTTTTAGGAAAATCCTTAATGATTTTTCCATTTTTAAGTTCTAAAATTCTATGACTTAACTTATAAATTTCAGTTAGATCGTGACTGACTAATAAAGTGCTTATCTTAAAATATTCTAAAATTTTAGCCAATTCATCTTGTAAATTGGCACGCATTTTAAAATCCAAAGCACTCAAAGGCTCGTCTAAAAGCAAAATTTTTGGTTCCCTTGCTAAAGCTCTTGCTAAGGCCACTCTTTGTGCTTGTCCTCCGCTTAAATGTTTAGGATAAATTTTAGCCAAATTTTCAAGACCCATTAAGGCTAAAAGCTCACTAATCTTTGTCTTAGAACTAGTGGCATAGGCGATATTTTCTTTTACATTCATATTTGGAAAAAGCGCATAATCTTGAAAAACAAAACCGATTTTTCTTTTTTGCAAAGCTAAACTAAAATTTTTTGAAGAATCAAACCAAAGTTCATTATCTACTTCTATACGCCCCAATTTAGGCTCTATAAGTCCTGCTATGATTTTTAAAAGAGTGGTTTTTCCTGCTCCGCTTTCGCCAAAAAGTGCGGTAATTTTTCCTGATTCTATATCTTTTTTAAAATTTAAATCCAGTCTTCCTTTGGCAGTATTCATAGGATGATTGATATTAATTTTTATCATTGAAAACTCATTTTTTTATTGACAAAATAAAGACTAAAAAGCACTAAAAAAGAAAAAATAAACAATATAAAAGCATATTGATGTGCCAAGCTATAGTTTAAGATTTCAAGTTCATCATAAATAGCTATACTAGCTACTAAAGTTTCACCTTGTTTATGTCCTCCTATCATCATCACGACTCCAAATTCACCCACAGTATGGGCAAAACTCATCGCACAAGCACTAAAAATTCCTGCTTTAGAATTAGGTAAAATCACTCTAAAAAGAGTATAAATTTTACCTTTACCTAAACTATAAGAAGCATCGAGCAAATTTGGATTGATCGATGAAAAGGCACTTTGCAAAGGATTTACCATAAAAGGCAAAGAAAAAATTAAAGAAGCAAAAACAAGACCTTCAAAACTAAAAACCAAAGAAAGATTAAAATATTCTTTTAAAACTTGCCCTAAAAAACTATTAGCCGAAAAAGTTACAAGCAAATAAAATCCCAAAACACTAGGAGGTAAAATCAAAGGCAAAGAAATAAAGCTTTGAAGGATTGTTTTAAAAGGAAAACGCACAAAACTTAACAAATAAGCTAAAAATACACCAATAAAAAAAAGAATAAAAGTCGTGATAAAAGCAAGTTTAAAAGTAAGATAAAGGGTTTGTAAAAAAGCTGGATTAAGCATTATGACTCCTTAATACAATATCATTTGCTTTTACAAAACAAAGCCATTCTTGATTTTCACAAAGTTCAAGTTCTAAAGCTTTTTCTTTGGTGATGATACTAGAAAGCTCGTTATCTTTAAAATCAAAAAATATCTGATACAAAAGTTCGCCTTTTTTAATTTTTGTAATTTTAGCTAAAAAAGAATTTTCAACACTTAAAAGAGTTTTACTTGTGCTAAAACAAAGCTCATGCTCTTTAAAAAGAAGTTCTACACTCGCACCAATTTTTAAATTTTCTAAAGATTTTAATTCAAGCATTAAAACACTAAAAATCACTTCTTTAGAAAGTATTTTAACAATAACTATATCCTCTTGATTTAAAAGCTCACAAATTTGTCCTTTTATAAGGTTCATGGTGTGCTAAATCCGTATTTTTTAAAAATCTCTTTTGCTTTTAAAGAGCCAATAAATTCGCTAAATTCAAAGGCTAATTTTTTATTCTTAGCATATTTTGTGATGACATAACTTTGCTCTAAAGGGCTAAAATACTTTGGATTAATAATACTTGTTTTACCTTTAGGATGATTAATAGGAGAAACTAAAGAATAAGCCACTATAGCTATATCTGCATTTTTACTATCTACATGTAAAACAGGCACTGAGATATTTTCACCTAAAACGATTTTATCCTTAAAAAGCTCATTTAAATCCAAATTTTCAAGCACTTCTTTAGCCGCTACTCCATAAGGAGCTACTTTAGGATTGGCTATGCTTAGATGCGTGATTTTACCTGCCTTTTCTTTTAAATTTTCAACACCTCCTTGGAGTAAATTTTCATCCAAACTATACAAAGCCAAAACTCCTAAAACATAAACTTTTGGCTTTATTAAGGCATTTTTATCATCATAAATAGCCTTAGCATATTTAGTATCCGCTGAAAAAAAGAGATCAAATTCTCTTCCTTGTTTTAAAAGCTCATAATATTTTCCAGAAGCACCAAAAACCAATTCTATTTTATCTTCTGGATGTGTTTTCAAAAACTCATCTTTAACTTCACTCATTGCCTTTGAAGCTGAAGAAGCTACAAAAATGCTTAAATTTTGTGCATTTAGATGTAAGGTAAAAAACAAAATCCCAAAAAATACTATAAATTTTTTCATTTAGTTTTCCTTGTGTAAAAATTTAATTTTTGGATTATAACACAAAAAATTCATTTTATATCATTTTTGCATAAAATAAATACAGGATGATAAGTGAGTTTGTTTTGAAATTTTTCTTCAAATTCTTTTAAAAAACCTTTATTTAAAGGATAAAATCCTAAAGAATTTACACCGCTAAATTTTAAATGTCTAAAAACATCTAAAGCATTATTAAAACTTAATTTTATGAGTTCTTGAGTGATTTTTACTTCATCAAAATAGATTTTAAAAATTTGCTCTAATTCATTTAAGCTAAAATAATTTAAACCAAAACCCGTGCTTTGTTTGATTTCTTTTAAATTTTGTTTTGCAAAAGTAGAAAGAAGTAAAATCCCATTTTGATTCAGCATATCCCTAAGACTTGGTATAATGCGTTTTAAATCAAGCCATTGCAAAGTTGCATTTGAAACAATAAGATCAAATTTCTCTTTACTTAAATCCTGTTTTGCAATTTCATTCATATTAAAAATTAAAATATTAGAATTTTCTTTAAAATCTAAAATATCGTTTCTTAAATACTCATTAAAAGTAATGAAATTTTGAAGTTTTTTGCTAAATTCACCTCTACCACAACCAAATTCAAACACTTTTTCAAAATGTGAAATTTTTAAATCTTTTAAAATTTCACAAAGTTTTAAACCCATAAAATCTTGCACTTTTGCATGTTTTTCATAATCTTTTGCTTTTAAAAAATTCAAATTTCATCCCAAGTTTTAAAATCAAAAAAAGCAAAATGCGGTTCATCTAAAAAAATAAGTTTTGAAAAAGCATTTTTTAAAGTATTTGGTGGAAAAATTTTATCTTCTTTACTTGAATAAACCTTATCCCAAAGCAAATTTTCTTCTTGTTTTGTTAAAGCAAAGTCAAAAAGTTTTTCAAGTTCTATTTTTAAAGCTTTTTCATCTTTAAAAATAAAATCTTTGACTAAGCTTTTGTGTTCTTCAAATAAAACTTCTTTGAAATTTTCTAATTTAAAATTTTGCAGGGTTTTTTTAAAAATTGTAGGATGAATTCCTTTTGATTTATCTATACCTAAATTTGTGCCATTTATGGCTATTTTTTGTTTAAAATTAAGCTCTTTTAAAAGTCTATTTGCTACGCAAACCCCCATAGAAAAAGCGATTAAAAAAAGTTCATCAAAAGCTTTGAAATCAAAATTTAAATCAAAATTTTCATAATCATAAAATAAAATCACATTTTTATTGCTTTTTAAATGCGAAAAATGACTAGGATGTGAAGCAAATCCTCCAAATATCACTATAAGTTTTTTTGAATCAGGATTTTTACATAAAAATTCATATTTCATAAAAGCTCTATTATCCTTTCAAGTTCTTCTGTGTTAAGTCCTGCATGTAAGGAAAAACGAATTCTGGCTTTATTCTTTGGCACGGTAGGTTCTTTGATCGCAGGAGCAAAAAATCCAGCTTTTTGGAGTTTTTGTGAAATTTCTAAGGCTTTTTTATTTTCACCTAAAAGTAAGCAAATGATATAAGCATCGCCTAAAACAGTGTGATTTTTTTCTTGCAATTTACTTTTAAAAAAAGTGCTTAAAAGTTCTAATTTTTCTCTTTCTTTCTTAAAACAAGGTATTTTTTTAAAAATAAATTGTGTCCAAGCTACATTAATAGGTGGCAAGGCTGTAGAATAAATAAAAGCTCTAGCTTTGTTGATGAAAAATTTTTTATATTTTTCATCACATATCATACAAGCACCTATGGAAGCAAGGGCTTTTCCAAAGGTAAAAACCAAAAAATCCACTTCATTTTCTAAGGCTAGTTTTTTAACAAGCCCCAAACCCTCTTTATCAAAACAACCCACGCTGTGTGCTTCATCTATATAAAGCTTAATTTTATCATAATGTTTTTTAAGCTCACACAAAGTTTTAAAATCGCTAAAATCTCCATCCATACTAAACAAAGCTTCGCTTAAAACGATGATATTTTCATAATTTTCATAATGTTTTTGGATTAAACTCTCTAAATGATTCATATCTTTATGATGAAAACGAAAAAAATCAGCTCCGCCAAGTCTTAAACCATCAATCATACTTGCATGAATAAATTTATCGGTTAAAAAAAGCGTCTTAGAAACGCTAGAAAGTGCTGCTATACAAGAGATATTTAGATGATAACCACTATTAAAATGTAAAATTTCCTTATCTTTAAATTTAGTCTTTAAAAAACTTTCTAATTCTTCATAAATTTCAAAATTTCCACTCAAACTTCTTGAACTCGAACTTGAAAAAAACAAATCTTGCTCTTTTAAGGTATTTAAAAACTCAGCTTTTAACTCTTTAGAAGACGCCAAATAAAGATAATCATTTCCTGCTAAATTTAAAAGTTTTTGATCTTGCTTATAAACAAATTTATTTTCATGTTTTAAAGGCGTTAGAGTTCTTAGATTGTGATTTTGCTCTAGATCTTGCAAAATTTTTTCAAGCTTCATTTTTTTCCTGTAAATTTAAAAATTTAAAGTATTATTTTGCCAAAATATTTTTAAAAAAGAAGTTATAATGCAAAATCAAATCTTAAAAAATCTCGATTTAAAACACATTTGGCACCCTTGCACACAAATGAAAGATCACGAAACCCTACCTTTAATCCCTATAAAAACAGCAAAAGGCGTGTGGCTTTATGATTTTGATGATAAAGCTTATATGGATTGTGTGAGTTCTTGGTGGGTAAATCTTTTTGGTCATTGTAATGAAAAAATCGCAAATGCCATTAAAAAACAAGTTAATGAGCTTGAACATGTGATTTTAGCAGGTTTTACACATGAGCCTATCATCAAACTTTCGGCTAGACTTTGTGAAAAAGTGGGGCGTGATTTTAATAAATGTTTTTATGCAGATAATGGCTCAAGCGCCATTGAAGTAGCACTTAAAATGAGTTTTCATTATCATTTAAATAAAGGTTTGAAAAAAAATAAATTTTTATCCCTAAGCAATTCCTATCATGGCGAAACCTTAGGGGCTTTAAGTGTGGGTGATATTGCACTTTATAAAGATACTTACAAAGCCTTGCTTTTAGAGTGTTTAAGCACTCCTGTGCCACAAGGTAAAGACTATACTAAAGAGCTTGAAATTTTAAAAGATATTTTAGAAAAAAATGCAAGTGAAATTTGTGCTTTTATACTTGAACCCTTGGTGCAATGTGCAGGAAATATGCATATGTATGAAGCTAGCTTTATCGATGAAGCGATCAAGCTTTGTCATGCTTTTAATGTGCAAGTGATTTTTGATGAAATTGCAGTAGGCTTTGGACGCACAGGAACTTTGTTTGCCTTACATCAATGCAAACAAAGCCCTGATTTTATCTGCCTTTCAAAAGGGATAACGGGTGGATTTATGCCACTTTCTGTAGTGCTTACAAGAGATGAAATTTATAATGCTTTTTATGATACTTATGAAAGCCAAAAGGCTTTTTTACATTCTCATAGCTATACGGGAAATACCTTAGCTTGTGCAGCAGCTAATGCGGTTTTAGATATCTTTGAAAATGAAAATATTTTAGAAAAAAATCAAATTTTAAGTACCTTTATCCAGCAAGAATTTTCAAAACTTAAAAAATTTGATTTTTTAGGAAATTTTAGAACTTGCGGAATGATTAGTGCTTTTGACATTTTAAGCCATAAACACGAACGCGTGGGACTTTTTGTATTTCAAAAAGCCTTAGAAAAAGGCTTGCTTTTAAGACCTTTAGCAAACACTATATATTTTATGCCTCCTTACATCATCACAAAAGAACAAATCGTTTATGTGGTGGAAAGTTTAGAGCAGATTTTTAAGGAATTTTAAGTTGTAAAATTTCTTGCATTTGTTCCTTAAAATCTTTATTTAAAATACTATTTTCATCAAAAAAATCAAGATTGATTATAGGAATTTTTGCATAATTTTTTATAAAATCATCTTGCAAGGTATCTTTTTTGCCCATCATTATAAGGGCTAAAAGATTGATATTTCTTTGCTTTAAAGCTTCAATGCTAAGCAAGATATGATTAATACTTCCAAGATAGTATTTTGCTACTAAAATCGTAGGGTGTTTAAAAATATTCATAAAATCAATCATAGTGTAATTTTCATCCATAGGAGAAAAAAGCCCACCCGCAAGCTCAATAAGTAGGTTCTTACTTTTTGGTAAAATGATATCTAGAGCTTTATAATCAAGCTTTTCTTTGATTTTTCCAAGATGAGGAGAAGCTGGAGTTTGCAAAAAAATACCTTCTTTAAAAACCTTTGTTTTTGGGCTAAATTTTGCAATAAACTCGCTATCTGTTGGAGTTCCTGCTTGAATGAGTTTAAAATAATCATAGTTAAAATTCGCACAAAAAGCTGCACTAAAATGTGTTTTTCCTACATCAGTATGTATTCCACTTACATAAATTTGCACAAAAAATCCTTAAGAAAGAAATTTTAAACCCACTGTACAAGCAATAATCACAGTGATTAAAAAAAGTTTTAAAAAACTTTTACTTTCTTTATAAAAAAGCACTCCTATCATTACCCCACCAGCGGTTCCAGCTCCTGTCCATATAGCATAAGCAACACTCATAGCGATATTTTGCATACTTAAACTTAAAAAAGTAAAAGAAAATCCAAAACACACTATCAAAGCCAAAAGGTAAAGCTTGTTTTTAGTGCTTACAAGTTCTTTCATGATTACCACACCAAAAATTTCACAAGCAGTAGCTAAAAACAAATAAAACCATTCCATAACTAAGCTTCCTTGCTTACCCGTTTAAGGGCTATAATGCTTAAAAGTAAAATCGCTATAAGCACAAGTTTAATTACAGAAACAGCCTCGTTAAAAATAAACATTTCATTTAAAACCACTCCTATAGTGCCAATGCCTACAAAAACACTATAAGTAATGCTTACTTCAAGTCTTTCACAAGCTTTTAAAAAACAAGTAAAAGAAATACAAACTCCAATGGCTGTTAAAATATAATGCCAAATTTCTGTAGAATATTTAAGTCCGCTTACCCAAAAGCATTCTATAATCCCACCTAAGATTATTAAAAACCAAGCTATATTGATATTGAATTTTTCATTCACATGAAGCCTTAAATTAACATAATATTTGTAAAACAAATTATATCTTAAAGAAATTAAAAGAAGCTATAAATTTACTTTTCCATAAGCCAAAATTAGATATAATCAAAGCTCATTTTTTAAGAAAGGACAAAAGATGTTAGAAGGTATCGTTAGAGAGAGTATCGGTAGAAAAGCTGCTAAAGCTTTAAAAAGAGATGGTTATCTAATCGCAAACATCTATGGAAAAGGATTAGAAAATATCAATGCCGCTTTTAAAGTAAATGAGTTTATTAAAGAAGTTCGTAAAAAAACTACTTTAATTTTTGATGTAAAAGTAGGTTCTCAAACTTTAAGCGTTGTAGTTGTGGATTATCAAAAAGATCCTGTAACTGCAGAACTTAAACATGTGGATTTAAAAGTTGCACAAAAAGGTGTGATTTCTAAATACATGGTTCCAGTTAAAATCACAGGAACAGCTATAGGTCTTAAAAATAAAGGTGTTTTAATCCAATCAAAAAGAAGATTAAAAGTAAAATGTGCAGCTGAAAATTTACCAAATTTCTTCGAACTTGATGTAAGTAAACTTGATGTGGGTGATGCTTTACTTGTTCGTGATATTGTAGTTCCTGCAGGAGTAACTATAATTGATGCTGATAGAGTAGCGGTTGTAGGCGTAGAAAAAGCTAGATGATTTTAGTCGTAGGGCTTGGCAATATAGGCGTAGAGTATGAAAATACCCGTCATAATGTCGGTTTTATGCTAATTGACTTGCTTTTAAAAGAAAGCAATTTTACAAATCTTACAAACTCTAAATTTAAAGGAGAACTTTTTAAAATAGGTTCTTCTTTACTTCTTCTTAAACCTAGCACTTATATGAATAATTCAGGACTTAGTGTAAAAGCAGTGAATGATTTTTATAAATGCGAAAGAATGATAGTTATCCATGATGATATAGATATAAATTTAGGATCCTTGCGCTTTAAAAAAGGCGGTTCAAGTGGTGGACATAATGGACTTAAAAGCATAGATACTTTATGTGGAAATGATTATGAAAGAGTGCGTATAGGAGTGGGAAAGGGTGAAAATGTGATTTCTCATGTTTTAGGTAAATTTAAACCCGAAGAAGAAATAACCTTAAGCAAAGTTTTAGAGCATACAAAAAAAGCTTTGCTTGAGCTTATTGAAAATGATGATTTGTCTGCTATATCATCCAAATACAGCCTAAAGGCTTAAGATGTGGATATTTTTTCGTTTTATTTCAGGGATTTATCTAAAAAATTTTTTTATTATATTTTTTTCTTTACTTGGTTTTTATTGCGGTATTGATTTGCTCTTAAATTTTAAAGATCTACCAAAAGCCGCAAATCTTGATTTGCTTTATATTATGTTTTTATCTTTCTCGGCAGTGCCTTATGTATTACCCATTTCTTTGATTTTTGCTTTGGTAGTTTCTTTGATTTCTATGATCAGAGCAAATGAATTTGTAAGTCTTTATGCGTTAGGACTGAGCAGAAATTATGTTATTTTATTTCCTTTTTTATGGGCTTTATTTTTTTGTTGTATTTATATAGGATTGAATTTTACTTCTTTTGCTTATGCAAATGATTATAAGAGAAATATTTTAAAAAATGGCACTATTATGAATCAAAGTGGAGAAGTGTTTTTGAAATTTAACAATAATTTTGTTTATATTTCAAAGATAAACAATGGACAAAATAGTGCTCAAAATATAAAAATTTTTAATATCAATGATTTAAATTTAAGCTCTTTTGTAAGTGCTAAAAATGCTTATTTTGAAGGTGAAAGTTGGATTTTGCGAGATGGTAATATTACATTATTACCTAAAAATTATGAACTTGCTAATGATGGTTTAAAGATACAAGATTTCTCCGAGCTTAAATCACTTGAGGGTTTTAAACCAAAGATTATAGAAGGGGTTGCTAGTAATAGTGATTATTCAATATCTGATGCACTTGAAAGTTTTGAGCTTTTTAAGGCGCAAAATGTCAATACAGATGCTCTTAAAATCAATCTTTATAAATTTGTTTTTACTCCTTTTTTTGCACCATTTTTAATGCTTATTATGTATTATTTTTTTCCTGTAATAGCAAGATTTTTTAATCTTGCTTTTGTAACTTTTATAGCTTTTGTAGCGACTTTGATGATTTGGGGAGTCTTGTTTTTGCTTACTAGATTAAGCGAAAATAATGTGATTGCAAGTGAAATTGGCATTGTAGTGCCTATTATAATTTTGGGTTGTTTGAGTGCTTATATGTATTATAAGCATCGATAAATTAAGCTTTGTGTAGTAAAATTATAAAAATTAAAGGTTAAATATGGATTATAAACAATTAAAGCAAGAATTTAATACTCCTTTTTATATTTACAATTTTGATTTCATAAAAGAGCGTTTTTTAAATCTCAAAGAGGCTTTTAAGGCTAGAAAATCTCAAATTTTTTACGCTGTAAAAGCCAATTCAAATTTAAGTTTGTTGCAAATGCTTGCAAATTTAGATAGTGGATTTGATTGTGTGAGTATAGGCGAGGTAAAGCGTGCCTTAAAAGCAGGGGCAAAAGCTTATAAGATTATTTTTAGTGGAGTAGGAAAAACCAAAGAAGAGTTAAGACAAGCTTTAGAATATGATATTTTATATATTAACCTTGAAAGCGAAGCTGAAATGATGCTTTTAGAAAGTGTAGCTAAAGAACTTAATCTAAAAGCAAGAATTAGCATTCGTGTTAATCCAAATGTTGATGCAAAAACCCATCCTTATATTTCTACAGGATTAAATGAAAATAAATTTGGTGTTGAAATTGTCATAGCAAGAAAAATGTATCTTTATGCAAAAAATTCATCTTTTTTAGAGCCCGTTGGAGTACATTTTCATATAGGTTCGCAACTTTTAGATATTTCTCCTATTCATGAAGCAGCAGGCATCGTTGCAAAACTTGTAAGAGAGTTAAAAGCCTTGCAAATCGATCTTAAATTTTTTGATATAGGCGGTGGTTTGGGTGTGGCTTATGAAAAAGATGAGTGTGAAGTTGATCTTTATAGTTATGCACAAGGTGTATTAGCACAACTTCATGGGCTTGATTTAACTATAGGAATGGAGCCTGGAAGGTATTTAGTTGCTAAAAGTGGAGAATTTGTTTGCTCGGTGCTTTATGAAAAACAAAATAAAATCAAGCGTTTTGTTGTAGTAGATGGAGCGATGAATGATCTTATACGCCCAAGTTTATACGAGGCTTATCATGAAATAATCTTACCTTATAATCAAGCTCAAGAGAGTTTATGTGATGTTGTGGGCGGAATTTGTGAGAGTGGAGACTTTTTTGCTAAAGCAAGGTCTTTACCCAGCACTCAAAGTGGTGATATAATGGTTATTAAAAATACTGGAGCTTATGGTTTTAGCATGAGTAGTAATTACAATACTCGTAATAAAGTTTGCGAATTAGCCCTCGAAGAAGGACAGGTAAGATTGATCCGTCAAAGAGAAAATTTTGAAGATCAAATCGCTTTAGAAGAGAAATTTTTAAAGGCTTAAAATGTTTTTTTTAGATGTTCAAGGGACTTTAATTTCTGATCATGATAAGAGTTTAATCCATGGTGCTAAAGAATTGATCGATTTTTTAAATGCAAAAAATCTTCCTTATGTTATTATTACTAACAATACAAAAAAACTTGATTTTTTAGAAAAATTACAGCAAAAAGGATTGGCTATAAAAGAAAATGCTTATATTGATCCTTTTAGCGTTTTAAAACACCTTTTAAAACCTTGTAAAGTTGCGGCTTTTGGTGCAGATGAGTTTGTAAAAAGTCTTGAAAATCTTGGTTTTGAACTTGATTTTGTAAATCCTAGTGCTGTGCTTGTAGCTAGTTATGATGATTTTAAATTTAAAGATTTTGCCACTATGATAGAATTTGCTAGAAGAGAAGTTAGGTTTATAGCTATGCACGAAACTAGCATTTATAAAAAAGATGGCAGGCCTTATCCTGGTGTAGGTAGCATTATGGCTATGCTTAAAAATGCTATTGATTTTAAATACGAGGTTGTGGGTAAGCCTAGCATTGCTTTTTATAAAGAAGCTTTAAATTTGATAAGAAGACAAAATTCAAAAATCGATTTTGAAGATATTAAAATCATTAGTGATGATTTTAGAGGAGATTTGCTTAAGGCAAAAGAACTCGGCATGAAAACCTTGCTAGTTTTAAGCGGCAAAATAAGCGACACAAAAGGGCTTGATACGGATTTGCTTGATGGAGTTTATCCTAGTGTTTTTGAGTTTTTAAAGGAGCTAAAATGCTAAATTTAGAAGAATTTAGAAATAAAATCGATGCGGTTGATGATAAAATTTTAGAACTTTTAAACGAAAGAATGACTTATGTTAAAAGCATAGGCGAGCTTAAACAAAGTAGCGGGGGAAGTATTTATCGTCCTGAGCGCGAAAGAGCCATTATCAATCGTTTAAAAAATGCAAATTTAGGACTTTTAGATCAAAATGCCATAGAGGCAATTTATCAAGAAATTTTTGCAGTTTCAAGAAATTTAGAAATGCCTCAAACTATAGCTTATTTAGGGCCTGAAGGAACTTATACTCATCAAGCAGCAAGAAGTCGTTTTGGAGCGATGAGTCGTTATATAGCCTTGGCTAATATCGAAGATGTTTTTAAAGAGTTAAGCAACAAAGAAGCAAAATACGGTGTTGTGCCTATAGAAAATAATACCGAAGGTGCAGTAGGTATTACTTTAGATTGTCTAGGTAGGTATAATGAGCTTAAAATTTTTGGTGAAATTTATATGGATATTCATCATTCTTTTGTGGGAATTAATGAAAATTTAAAAGAAATCAAACGTATTTATTCGCATCCACAAGGTTATAATCAATGTCGTAAATTTTTAGAAAGTCATGAACTTAGTGCTATAGAATTTGTTCCTTCAAAATCTACAGCTAATGCGGCTTATCTAGCTTCGCAAGATAAATATGCAGCAGCAATTTGCTCTAAAATAGCGGCTAAGCTTTATAATGTGCCTGTGCTTTTTGATAAAATAGAAGATAATGCAGCCAATAAAACAAGATTTTTAATTTTAAGCGATATTAAAAATCCTAAAATACCAAATTGTAAAACTTCTATTTTAGCACACACAGCACATAAACCTGGGGGGCTTAGCTTTTTATTAGAGCAGTTTAAAAAAGAAAATATCAATCTTACCAAGCTTGAATCTCGTCCTGTAAAATCAAAAGAATTTTTACACAGTTTTTATATAGATTTTGAAGGGCATATTGATGATGAAAATGTAAAAAAAGCTTTAAAAGATATACAAGAGATTGTTTGGCTTGGATCTTATTTATCAGGAGAGAAAGATGAAATTTAATGAATTTTTAAATCATTTAAGCAATTATGAACCCGGCAAAGATATAGAAGTTATTGCTAAAGAATATGGCGTTAAAGAAGTGATAAAATTAGCAAGTAATGAAAATCCTTTTGGCACGCCACCAAAAGCTATAGAATGTTTAAGACAAAATGCAAACAAAGCCCATCTTTACCCTGATGATAGTATGATAGAACTTAAAAGCACATTGGCTCAAAAATACAAAGTTCAAAATGAAAATATTATTATCGGTGCAGGCAGTGATCAAGTGATTGAATTTGCTATACATGCTAAGTTAAATTCTAAAAATGCTTTTTTGCAAGCTGGAGTTACCTTTGCTATGTATGAAATTTACGCCAAACAATGCGGTGCAAAGTGCTATAAAACTCAAAGCATTACTCATAATTTAGATGAGTTTAAAAAGCTTTATGAAACGCACAAAGATGAAATTAAACTCATTTTCTTATGCTTGCCAAACAATCCTTTAGGCGAGTGTTTGGATGCAAGTGAAGTGACCAAATTTATTAAAGGTGTGGAGGAGGATTGTTTAGTTGTGATTGATGCAGCTTATAATGAATTTGCAAGTTTTAAAGATAGCAAAAAACATTTAGAACCTTGTGAATTGATTAAAGAATTTGACAATGTACTTTATTTGGGAACTTTTTCTAAGCTTTATGGATTAGGAGGCTTACGCATTGGTTATGGCATAGCTGATGCTAGTATTATTAGTGCATTTTACAAGCTTCGTGCGCCTTTTAATGTGAGCAATCTTGCTTTAAAAGCAGCAGTTGCAGCAATGGATGATGATGAATTTACTGAAAAAACTTTAGAGAATAATTTTTCTCAAATGGAGCTTTATAAAGAATTTGCTAAAAAACATAATATCAAAATCATTGATAGTTATACAAATTTCATCACTTATTTTTTTGATGAAAAAAATAGTACAGATTTGTCTGAAAAATTGCTTAAAAAGGGTATAATAATAAGAAATTTAAAAAGCTATGGTTTAAATGCTATACGCATTACTATAGGAACATCTTATGAAAATGAAAGATTTTTTACAGAATTTGATAAGATTTTAAGATAGATATAAATCAAATAAAAATATGTAAAATTCGCCAAACTAAGGGATGAGAATTAATGGATTTTAAAAATATGTTTCATCAAATTGGGCAACTTTATCAAAATTTAACTCGCAAGCAGCGTATAGTGATTGCTGCATCTATTGTAGTGGTGGTTGGGTTTTTGGTTTTTTTAGCTTTATTTCGCGGAAGTGGTAGTAATGCAAATAATGGATATGCAGTTTTAGTTGAAAATGTAAGCCCAAGTTCTTCTGCTGCAATTGTAGCTAAACTTGAACAAAATAATATTCCCTATAAATTAGAAAGTGAAAATAAAATTTTAGTTCCACAAGATCAGGTTTATCGTCAAAGAATGTTTATTGCAAGCGAAGGTCTTATAAAAGATAGTCGCGTGGGTTTTGAAGCTTTTGATACTCAAGCTTTTGGAGCTACAAATGAAGAACAAAAGGTAAAATACCAAAGAGCCATAGAAGGCGAACTTGCAAGAACTATTGAGACTTTAGAACCTATTCGTAGCGCTGTTGTACACATAGCATTTCCTAAAGATAGTGTTTTTACCGAAAGGCAAATTCCGCCTACAGCTTCAGTTGTTGTTAATGTTCGCGAAGGCTTAAAGCTTACTAGAAAACAAATTGATGGTATAAAAAATATTGTTTCAGCGGCAGTTCCAAAACTTACTAAAGAAAATGTTAAGATTAGTGATCAAAGTGGTGTGCCTTTAGATGAGCAAGAAGCATATGAAGATGATTTGGTTCGTGCGCAAATTAAATTTAAAAGTGATCAAGAAAAAGCTTTAGAAGATAAGATTATAGAAAATTTAGCTCCTTTTGCAGGTGGTATGGATAAAGTAAAAGTGAGTGTAAATATAGATTTTGATTTTTCCAAGCAAGAATCTCAAAGTGAAATTTATGATCCAAATCCTATAGTGCGTAGCGAGCAAACTTTAAACGAGGAAAGAACAGGTAGAAAAGATCCAGAAATTCAGGGTGTTCCAGGTGCTGTTTCTAATATAGGTCCTGTTGAAGGACTTGACAATAAGGGTCAAATTGACACTTATAAAAAAAATCAAGTTACTACAAATAATGAACTTTCTAAAACTATTACAAATACCAAAAAACAATTTGCAACAGTTTTACGCACTTCAGCAGCTGTTACTATAGATGGAAAATATCAAGATGTGGTTGATGAAAATGGGGATGTGAAAAGCGAATATGTTCCATTAACCAAAGAAGAGCTTGCAAGTGTTGAGAGTATAGTTAAAAATACTATTAATTTTAGTGCTACTAGAGGTGATAGTGTTGTAGTTCAAAATTTACCATTTCATCGTGAGTCGATTAGAGTTGAGAGTAAAGTTAAAACTTTTTATAATCGTTTTATTGAGCCGTTTATTCCACCGGTTAAGTATTTTATTGCAGCGATTTTACTTTTTATTTTTTACAAAAAAGTTATTACTCCATTTACTCAAAAAATGCTTGAAGATGTCGCAGCGCAAGAAGAAATGCAGCAAGGTCCAAATGCTGTTTTAGATGATGTTGAAGATACTTTGGAAAAAATGAATGCAGCAAGGAAAAAAGTTGAAGAACAACTTGGTTTCGGAGATAATTTCAATGAAGATTCTATCCAATATGAGGTTTTGCTTGAAAAATTGCGTGGTTTGGTAAGTGATAAAAGCGAGGAAATTGCTGCACTTTTGCAAAATTTAATTCAAAACGATAGTGAATTTGGTGAAAAGGATATGTGATGATAAAGCTAAGTGAAGAACAAAAAATGGTCTATGATGATTTATCGATGCCTGAAAAGGTGGCGATATTTCTTATACAACTTGGCGAAGATGCAACAACTTCTGTGTTTTCACATATGGAAATTGATGTAATTACAGAAATTTCACGTTATATTGCTATGGCTAAAAATGTTGATAGATCCGTAGCTACTGCAGTTTTAGAAGAATTTTACACTCTGCTTCAATCAAATCAATATATTAAAAGCGGTGGTTTGGAATATGCTAAAGAAATACTTTTTCGTACTTTTGGGCCAGAGATTGCAAATAAAATTCTTGAAAAACTCACTAAAAGTATGGAGAATAATCAAAATTTTGCTTATTTGGCGCAAATTAAACCACAGCAACTTGCAGACTTTATTACTAAAGAGCACCCACAAACCATCGCTCTTATTTTGGCACACATGGATTCTATTCATGCGGCAGAAACTTTAGAGTATTTTAGTGATGAATTAAGGGCTGAGGTGGTTATAAGAATGGCAAATCTTGGCGATATTTCTCCAAGTATTATTAAAAGAGTTTCTGCAGTGCTAGAAAGCAAGCTTGAAAGTCTTACCTCTTATAAGGTTGAAGTGGGTGGCCCAAGAGCAGTAGCAGAAGTGCTTAATCGTTTGGGTCAAAAAGCAAGCAAATCAACCATTACTTATATTGAACAAAGTGATGAACGCTTAGCAGAGACTATTAAAGAGCTTATGTTCACTTTCGATGATATACAAAAACTTAGTACTCAAGCTATAAGAGAAATTTTAAAAGTAGCTGATAAGCGTGATTTAATGATAGGTTTAAAAGGTGCAAGTGAAGAGTTAAAGCAAAAATTCTTAGCCAATATGTCTACGCGTGCAAGCGAAGCTTTTCTTGAAGAAATGGGTTTTTTGGGTGCTGTGCGTGTTAAAGATGTTGAAGATGCACAAAGAAAGGTTGTTGAAGTGGTGCAAAAACTTGCAGAACAAGGTCTTGTTCAAACAGGCGATGCGGATGAAATGATAGAGTAGGTGAGAGATGGTTAATCGTAGTAATGTAATTTCCGGTGGGGATTCTGATCAGCATGTTGTTGAAGGATATCGTTTTAAAGTTATTTCAGAATTTGATAATCATACAGGTGAAAAAAAACATACTCAAACTCCAGATGAAGAAAATGCTAATATATCTTTAAATGACGAAAAACCAGTCGAAGAAAATCATGCTATTGCCCCTACGCAAGCTGTTATGGAAACTCAAATTCCAACATTTCAACCAAGTTTTGTTGAAGATTTGCTTAAAAAAACAGATGAAATGTCAAGCAATATTATTAAACTTCAAATGCAAATAGAAAGTCAAGAGAATGAATTTAATAACCGCTTAAATTCAGAACTTGAAAATGCTAAAGAAAAATTTGCCAAAGAAGGTTATGAGAAAGCAAAAGAAGAATTTCAAAAGGAATTGAGTGATTTTAAAGATAAGTATTTAAAAAGTATAGCCAAGCTCGATAATGCTTGTGAAAATCTTGAAAATTTTATAGAAAAAAACGAGAAAGAATTAGCAGATACCGCTATAGATATCGCTAAAGAAGTAATCTTAAAAGAGCTTGAACTAAATTCAAGTAAGATAGCTTATGCTTTGGCTAAAGATTTAATCGGCGAGCTTAAGGGTGCTAGTGCAATTGAGCTTAAGGTTAATGCAGAGGATTATGAGTATTTAAAAGAGCAATTTGATCAGAATACTCATATTAAAATAAGTCTTGATGATGCAATTAGCAAAGGAAGCGTTGTTATTATAAGTGACGCAGGCAATATAGAGTCCAATCTTAACTCTCGTCTAACTAAAATTAAAAAAATGGTGAATAATGAGTAAAAAATTTGCCCATACTCAAGAAGAGTTAGAAAAGCTAAGTTTAAAAGAATTAGAAAATTTAGCAGCATCTATGCGTGAAAAAATCATACAAGTTGTGAGTAAAAATGGTGGGCATTTAAGTTCAAATTTGGGTGCTGTAGAACTTAGTATAGCAATGCATTTGGTTTTTGATGCAAAAAAAGATCCTTTTATTTTTGATGTGTCACATCAATCTTATACACACAAGCTTTTAAGCGGAAAAGAAGAAATATTTGATACTTTAAGACAAATCAATGGTTTGAGTGGTTATACAAAACCTAGCGAGGGGGATTATTTTGTAGCAGGGCATTCTAGCACCTCTATTTCTTTGGCAGTAGGTGCTTGTAAGGCCATTGCTTTAAAGGGTGAAAAACGTATTCCTGTTGCTTTGATTGGAGATGGTGCTTTAAGTGCGGGTATGGCCTATGAGGCTTTAAATGAATTGGGTGATTCTAAATTTCCTTGCGTAATACTTTTAAATGATAATGAAATGAGTATTTCAAAACCAATTGGAGCAATTTCAAAGTATCTTTCTCAGGCTATGGCAACGCAGTTTTATCAAAGTTTTAAAAAGCGTATTGCTAAAATGTTGGATATATTGCCTGATAGTGCTACTTATATGGCCAAGCGTTTTGAAGAGAGTTTTAAACTTATTACTCCTGGGCTTTTGTTTGAAGAATTAGGGCTTGAATATATAGGGCCTATTGATGGACATAATCTAGGTGAAATTATTTCTGCATTAAAACAAGCAAAAGCTATGCAAAAGCCTTGTGTGATACATGCTCAAACCATAAAGGGTAAAGGCTATGCTTTAGCCGAAGGAAAACATGCTAAATGGCACGGGGTGGGAGCTTTTGATATAGATAGTGGAGAGAGTGTTAAAAAAAGTGATACTAAAAAATCTGCTACTGAAATTTTTTCTAAAAATTTGCTTGATTTAGCCTCAAAATATGAAAATATTGTTGGGGTTACGGCGGCTATGCCAAGTGGAACAGGTCTTGATAAGCTTATAGAAAAATATCCAAATCGTTTTTGGGATGTGGCTATTGCAGAACAGCATGCAGTAACTTCTATGGCTGCTATGGCAAAAGAAGGATTTAAACCTTTTATTGCAATATATAGCACCTTTTTGCAGCGTGCTTATGATCAAGTGATCCATGATTGTGCAATTATGAATTTAAATGTGGTTTTTGCTATGGATAGAGCAGGGATAGTAGGCGAAGATGGGGAGACACATCAAGGTGTTTTTGATCTTAGTT
Source organism: Campylobacter sp. BCW_4338 (assembly GCF_001763255.1). Classification (NCBI taxonomy): domain Bacteria; kingdom Pseudomonadati; phylum Campylobacterota; class Epsilonproteobacteria; order Campylobacterales; family Campylobacteraceae; genus Campylobacter; species Campylobacter sp. BCW_4338. Next base: position 102,704 of record NZ_MJYJ01000041.1, on the reverse strand, counting down.
TTTTAGCTCCTTTGCCAAATTTCACTCTTTTAGCCCCAAGAGATGAGCAAATGATGCAAAATATAATGGAGTACGCTTATTTACATCAAGGACCTATTGCTTTTCGTTATCCTAGAGGGAGTTTTATTTTGGATAAAGAATTTAATCCTTGTGAGATAAAACTTGGTAAGGCACAATGGCTTGTAAAAAATAATAGTGAAATTGCTTTTTTGGGTTATGGACAAGGTGTGGCAAAAGCGTGGCAAGTTTTAAGAGCCTTGCAAGAAATGAATAATAATGCTAATTTGATCGATTTAATTTTTGCTAAACCTTTAGATGAAGAGCTTTTGCGTGAGCTTGCTAAAAAAAGTAAAATTTGGTTTATTTTTAGTGAAAATGTTAAAATTGGCGGTATAGAAAGTTTAATTAATAATTTTTTACAAAAATATGATTTGCATGTAAAAGTTATTAGCTTTGAATATGAAGACAAATTTATTGAACATGGAAAAACAAGTGAGGTGGAAAAAAATCTAGAAAAAGATGTCAATAGTTTGTTGACGAAAGTTTTAAAATTTTATCATTAAATAATAAAAAATATTATTTAATATAAACTTCTTTTAATAAAAATTTTATTATTATTTCCACTTAAAAAAGCAAGGAATAAATACAATGGAATTACTACAAATGCTTAAAAAACATGAGTTAAAAGCTACTCCGCAAAGACTATGTGTTTTAAAAATTTTAAAAAGACATGAGCATCCTAATATTGATGAATTATATGCAGAAATTAAAAAAGAATACCCTTCAATCTCTTTAGCGACGGTTTATAAAAATCTTAATACTTTACAAGAACAAGGTTTAGTTGTTGAAATCAATGTTTTAAATCAAAAAACTTGTTACGATATTTATGAAGAAGAACATATTCATGTAGTTTGCGCCAAATGTGGTGGTATAGAGGATTTAAGTTTTAAAGATGCTAAGCTTTATGAATATCAAGAGCATTTAGAAAAAAAGATAGGCAATCTCGTCAATCATCTGTCCGTTTGTGCTTATGTTGATAGTTGTAAAAAGTGTCATTAAGCAAAATAAGGTTAAAATAGCCCATATATTTTAAGGGTTATTTTAATGGTTTATGAAATTCAAAAAAACTTTTTACTATCTGATTGCACTCTTTTAGAGAATTTAAAAAAAGATAATATACCTTTTCGAAATTCTAAATTTGAAACTTTTTATACTCAAATAACTTCAAATCATAGTGTTAAATTTCAAAGTTTTTGCAATGAATTTTATAAAATTACAAAATTTAATAATTCAATTTTAGAACAGAATCAAGAAGAGAAAATTTCTAAAAAAAAATTTGAAAAAGCTCGAAAAAAGATTATAGGAAAGAGCATTAAAAAAGAACGCTTCGAATTTAAATTGTGTTCTTTAAAAAGTTATATTGATATTTATGAAGAGCCTAAAATTTGTATTTTAAAAATATTTTTTCCAACGTTGGATAGTTCCAATGAATTTAAAATCCCTAAAGATTTTAAAATTCAAAAAGAATTACATCATGATTTAAATTCTAAACATATCGTTTTATATGGTTTTGAATATCAAAAGTTTGATATAGAGAAATGTTTTAAAATTATAGAAAAAAATCAGAATTTTAGCTTGGATTTTCCAAATTATATTAATGCTTATGATGGATTTAGGATTTTTTTATTTTATTTATTTAAAAAATTAAAATTTTATTGGACTTTATCTTTAGAGAGAAAAGATAAGCAAAGTTTATGTGAATTTTTATTTTATTCAAGAAGTTTGTATATAGTTTTATCAAGCATGAATACTATTTTAGATAAAAATTTGAGTAATATTTTGGCTTTAAAGTTTAAAGATATAACGAAAAAAACTCAAGATATTTTAGCAAGTGAAAATTCAAATCAAGATTTATTACTATTTTTAAGCGATGAAAAAATCCAAGATTTGTTTAATGATTTTGATTTTTTCATAAAGGAAAATTCTTTTTATGAAGGCGATTGCAAAGATAGGTTTTTTAAACAACTTGTTGCGTTAGAACTTAGAAAAAAAATTATTTTATTTAGAAAAAATATACTAAAAAATTTTGATTTAGAGCTTTTTGAAAATAGTTTTTTTGAATTGGCAATATTTTTAGAATATTTTTATCGTTTTTTAGAGATAAAAAATTTAAACAAACTTTATGAAAAATATTGCAAAGATAGAGATAAAAATATTTTTTCGAAAATAATCAATAATAAAAATAAATTTTGCAAATTGCTTAAAAAATCAAGTAAAAATTTGAAAATTTACAAAGGATAAAAATGCAAAAACAAGAAAAAATTATAGAAATGTTTAATCAAATTGCACCTACTTATGATAAGGCGAATAGAATTTTAAGCTTTGGAGCTGATGTAGCGTGGCGCAAAAAAGCTTGTCAAAGAGTGATGAGTTTGTATTTAAAAAAAGATTTAAAAATCGCTGATATTGCCTGTGGCACAGGGGATATGATAGAGATTTGGCAAGAGAGCGCTTTAAAAATGAAAAAAAATATTTTAAATATTAAAGGCATTGATCCAAGTAGTGGTATGCTAAATGTTGCAAAAGAAAAATTTCCAAATGTCGAATTTATAGAAGCAGGGGCGCAAAATTTACCTTTAGAAAGTCAAAGTTTAGATATTTTAAGCATTAGTTATGGCATTCGCAATGTTGTAGAAAGACAAAAAGCCTTAAGCGAATTTGCTAGAGTACTTCAAAAAGATGGTATTTTGGTAGTTTTGGAATTTACAAAAAGAGAAAAGGGTGGATTTATAGCAGCTTGTAGGGATTTTTATCTTAAAAATATTTTACCAAGTATAGGTGGGATAATCAGTAAAAATAAAAGTGCTTATGAGTATTTGCCAAACTCTATTGAAGGATTTTTAAGTAAGGAAGAATTCATCTTAGAACTTAAAAATGCTGGTTTTGAAATGCTTGATTATAAAAGTTTTAGCTTTGGCGTGAGTTCAATGTTTATAGCAAAAAAACTATGACACCAACAGAATTAAATCTTAAAGCAAAGGCTTTATTAGAAACACATTTTGATGATATAGTTTTAAGTGGAGAAATTTCAAAAATTACTTTGCATGGTTCAGGGCATTGGTATTTTGATTTAAAAGATGAAAGATCAAGCATTGCTTGTGCTATGTTTAAAGGAGCTAATTTAAAAGTCGGGTTTAAACCAGCGGTGGGGGATTTTTTAGAGCTTTGTGGAAGTGTGAGTTTATATCCTGAAAGCGGTCGTTATCAATTTATCGCTACTAGTATGAAAAAAGCAGGTTTTGGGGATTTAGAAGCACAGTTTTTGGCTTTAAAAGAGCGTTTGCAAAAAGAAGGACTTTTTGATCCACGCTTTAAAAAATCTTTGCCAAAATTTCCTAAAAAAGTAGGCATTATCACTTCAAAAACTTCTGCTGCTTTGCAAGATATGTTAAAACTTATTCATCAAAAAGAATATTTTTTGGCAAAAATTTATATTTTTGATGCTTTAACTCAAGGAAATAATGCTCCTTTTTCTCTTATACAAGCTTTAAAAAAAGCCGATGATATGGATTTAGATGTTCTTATTATAGCACGTGGTGGAGGAAGCAGGGAAGATCTTTTTTGTTTTAATGATGAAAATTTAGCAAGAGAGATTTTTAAAGCAAAAACTCCTATCATTTCAGCCATAGGACATGAGATTGATTATGTTATTAGTGATTTTGTTGCAGATTTTAGAGCTCCAACGCCCTCAGCTGCTATAGATACTTTGTTTTATTCTAAGCTGGATATAGAGCAAAGTTTGGATTTAATGGAAGAAAAATTAATGCAACTTTGGAATCATAAAATACAAAATTATGAAAATTTGCTTTTAAATTTAAGCAAATTTTTCAAATTTAATTCTTTGCCAAAAATAATAGATGAAAAAATAAAACAAAGCCATAATATAGAAAAGCAATTAAATCATCTACTGGCAAATCAAATGCGTTATAATGAATTAAAATTAGATAAATTGCAAAATGCTTATTTGCAACATGAGAATTTTTTTAATAAAAGCAAAAAGTTTATTTGTATCAGAAAAAATGGTAAAATAGCAAATTTAGAAGATCTTAAGAGTGATGATATCGTTATTTTAAGTTCTCAAACTTCTCAAAAAGAAGCAAAAATTTTATAAGGATAAATTATGAGAAAAATCAATTTCAGTGCAGGGCCATCGACTTTACCTTTAGAAATTTTAGAGCAAGCTCAAAAAGAATTCTGTGATTATCAGGGTAGGGGTTATTCTATAATGGAAATTTCTCACCGCACAAAAGTATTTGAAGAAGTGCATTTTGGAGCACAAGAGAAAGCTAAAAAACTTTACGGGTTAAATGATGATTATGAAGTATTATTTTTACAAGGTGGAGCAAGTTTGCAATTTGCTATGATTCCTATGAATTTAGCTTTAAATGGGGTTTGTGAATATGCAAATACAGGAGTTTGGACAAAAAAAGCGATTAAAGAAGCACAAATTTTAGGTGTCAATGTTAAAACTGTAGCAAGTAGCGAGGAAAGTAATTTTAATCATATTCCTAGAGTGGAATTTAGCGATAATGCTGATTATGCTTATATTTGTTCTAACAATACTATTTACGGCACTCAATATCAAAATTATCCCAAAAGTAAAACTCCTTTGATTGTGGATGCATCGAGTGATTTTTTTTCTAGAAAAGTAGATTTTTCAAATATTGCTCTTTTTTATGGCGGAGTGCAAAAAAATGCTGGAATTTCGGGTTTAAGTTGTATTTTTATCCGTAAAGATATGTTAGAAAGATCTAAAAATAAACAAATTCCTAGCATGTTAAATTATTTGACTCATGCTGAGAATCAGTCCTTGTTTAACACGCCTCCAACCTTTGCTATTTATATGTTTAATCTTGAAATGGATTGGCTTTTAAATCAAGGCGGACTTGATAAAGTACATGAGAAAAATTCTCAAAAAGCTGCTATGCTTTATGAGTGTATTGATTTAAGTAATGGATTTTATAAAGGACATGCAGATAAAAAGGATAGATCTTTAATGAATGTGAGTTTTAATATTGCTAAAAATAAAGATTTAGAGCCTCTTTTTGTAAAGGAAGCCGAAGAAGCTGGAATGATAGGACTTAAAGGACATAGAATTTTAGGGGGAATTCGTGCAAGTATTTATAATGCGCTTAATTTGGATCAGGTAAAAACCTTGTGTGAATTTATGAAAGAATTTCAAGGAAAATATGCATGATAAAGCGTTTTGATGAGTGCGATAGAATGTCGCAAATTATTGTTTTTGATAAATATTTTAAGACTGCAGGACAAGTGGCTTTTGAACCTAGCGGAGATATTAAAAAACAAACTAAAGAAGCGCTTGCAGAACTTGATGCTTTGTTTGAAAAAATAGGCGCAAACAAAGGAGATTTGATTCAAATTCAAATCTGGTTAGCTAATATGCAAGATTTTGATGCAATGAATGAAATTTATGATGCTTGGATTAAAAATTATCCTAAACCTGTTAGAGCTTGTGTAGGAAGTGCTTTAGCAGAGGGTTATTTGGTAGAAATTCAAGCTTTTGGAAAGCTAAGAGAGAATTAAAAATTCTCCCCTCCAAATTTTAAAAGCGCAGATCCCCAAGTAAAACCACCACCAAAAGCATCCAGTAAGATTAGATCTCCTTTTTTAAGTCGACCTTCTTCATAGGCATCATTCATTGCCATAGGTATAGAAGCAGCTGAAGTATTGCCATATTTTTGTACGGTAATCACACATTTTTCATCACTTAGATTGAGTTTTTCTTGGACGGCTTTAATGATGCGTAGATTAGCTTGATGAGGAATAAAAAGATCAATTTCTTGTGCTAAAATGTTATTTTTAGCTAAAATTTCTACAACATCATTGCTAAGCGTGTTTACTGCTATTTTAAAAACTTCATTGCCCCTCATTTGCATAGAAAGTGTTTGACATAGGCTTGATTTTTGCGATCTTTGAGTCATTAAAAGATCTCCATAATTACCATTGCTTGCAGTATGTACATCAAGGATATGATTTTCATTGTCCAAACTTACAACTCCAGCACCCGCACCATCTCCAAAGAGTATGCAAATGCTTCTGTCATTGTAATCCATAATTGAACTTGTTTTTTCAGCTCCTACGATTAAAACATTTTTTTTCAAACCACTTTCTATTAAGGCTTTAGCTTGTTCAAGCAAATAGATAAAACCAGAACAAGCTGCTGAAATATCAAAAGCACTAATATTTACAAGTCCTAAATTTGAAGCAATTTTACAAGCCGTTGAAGGCATAGTAAAATAATCAGGACTTAAAGTGGCTACAAGAATTGCATCAATATCTTCAGGTTTTAAATTTGCTCTTTCTATGGCTTTTAATGCAGCTTTTGTACCCAAATCGCTAGTATTCTCATTTTCACCAGCAATACGTCTTTCTTTAATGCCTGTGCGTCTAGTGATCCATTCATCGGTGGTATCTACCATCTTTTCAAGATTAGCATTGCTTAAAATTTTTTCTGGAATATAAGAAGCTATACTTTTAAGACTGGCTTTAAGCATTGTATTTCCCAAGTTCATTTTCTATAAGTTCATTGATATGAGACTGGCTAAAATTTATAGCTTGAAAAATTGCATTTTTAATAGCCCTAGAATCACTTTTTCCATGACTTATAATCACACAACCATTAACTCCAAGAAGGGGTGCTCCGCCATATTCTTGCCAATCTATGTGTTTTTTTAATTTTTTAAAAGATGGCTTCATAAGTAAAGCACCTATTTTAGAAATAAAAGATTGCTTTACTTCATTTTTTAAAAGTTGAAAAATTGCTGTTGCCACACCTTCACAAGCCTTTAAGATAACATTTCCATCAAAACCATCGCAGATTAAAACATCTATTTCACCATTGAAAATATCTCTACCTTCAGCATTACCTATAAAATTTGGAATTTTTTTCATAAGCTGATGACTTTCTTTGGTAAGTTCATTACCTTTGCATTCTTCTTCGCCATTAGAAAGTAAAGCAAGGCGTGGTTTTTGAATTTGCATAATTTCTTTAGCATAAACTTCACCCATTATGGCAAATTGAAATAAATTTTCAGCTTTACAATCTGTATTAGCTCCAACATCCAAAAGTAAAGTTTTGTTAACGATATTTGGCATTAAAGTGGCAATAGCAGGTCTTGAAATACCTTTAAGTCTTCCAAGCCTTAAGGTAGCCAAAGACATACTTGCTCCACTATGACCCGCTGAAACTACAGCATCTACTTTTTTTTCTTTTAATAAATTAATAGCTTTATAAATGGTTGTTTCTTTATTTTTTAAAGCATCTGTGGCATTTTCATTCATCGAAAAAATTTCACTAGATTCTTCGTATTGTATATATTGCTCTAATTTTTTTGGTATTAAAGGTTTTAGAATTTTAGAATTTCCCACTAAGATAGCGTTAAAAGGTTTTGCTTCTAGCGCCTTTAAAACGCCTTCTATAATGGGTTTTTCTCCAAAATCACCACCCATTGCATCAATGGCAATGTTAATCATTGATTTTAATATTCCTTAGTTGTTGGATTCGCACGGTGAGGCATTTTGTAGCTTCCATCTTTGTCTTTTATAGGCATAGGAAGACTAACTTTATAGTGAGTTCTGCGTTTAGCTGCACGAGTTTTGCTCACTCTTCTCTTTGGTACTGCCATTTTTTCTCCTTTATAAAATTTAATTAATTATTGCAATTTATGCAATAAAAATAATCACTTAAATAAGCTTCAAGCTCGCTGATAGCAACTTCTATTAAATCAATATGTCCATCGAAAAATTCTATAGTATTGCTCAATTCGTTTGCTTCATCTTTAAAAATACCATCACTTGCAAAAAGTTCTAAATTTTCTTTAATTTCAAGTTCTAACTCAGTTCCACAACTATCACAAGGTCTATAGATAAAACCTTGCATAATAGCATTTATTTTAACAAGCTTAGGATTTATTTTTACTAAATTTCCCTCAAAAATCATATTTTCAAGATTAAGTTTAAAAGGATATTCCTTTGTATTAATCTTAGAAAAAGGGATTTTCATTTAGCAAATTTCATTTGGTTTAAAGAAAAAATCAATTTCTATTTTTGCATTTTCCAAGCTGTCACTTCCATGAACAGCATTAGCATCAATACTCTCAGCAAAATCGGCTCTAATTGTTCCTGCTTTAGCTTCTTTAGGATTTGTCGCTCCCATTAAATCTCTATTTTTTAATACAGCACCTTCTCCTTCTAGTACAGAAACAACAACAGGACCGCTAATCATAAATTCAACCAAGTCTTTAAAAAAAGGTCTTTCTTTATGAACAGCATAAAAATTTTCAGCTTGTTCTTTACTAAGTTGAACTTTTTTCATTGCAGCGATTCTTAATCCATTGCTTTCAAAACGATCTAAAATTTTTCCTATAACACCTTTTTTAACAGCATCAGGTTTAATTATAGATAAAGTTTTTTCCATCTTTGTAATAACTCCTTATTTTAATAAAGCTTAAAATTATACTTGAATTTGTTTAAAGAAAGTTAAATTAAAAGAAAAAGCTAGGAATCTCTAGCTTTTTAATTTTTTAAAATTATGCAAAAACTGGAGTGTCCCCACTTCTCATATCAGCGCCAATATTATCACGACTTGGTTGTCCTGATTCTACAGCACTCCAAACTATACATCCATCTGTTGGGCAAGCACTAGCACAAGCGGGTTGATCATTATGTCCTACGCATTCAACGCATTTGTTTGCATAAACATAATATCTATCTTCGCCTTCTGGATTGTTAGCATCATCAACGATAGCACTCACTGGACACTCATCAATACAAGAACCACAAGCAATACATATATCTGTAATTTTTACAGCCATTTTTTCTCCTTTTTAATATTAAGATTTAAAAGATTTTAGCATAAAATTCTTAAATAATGTAAATTTTGATAATCAAAAATTTACATTATTTGATAATAATTATAACTTTCTTAAATTTTTAATATTATTTTAGATATTTAAAAAAAAATAAAGATTTAAACGATATAATTTCGTTATCAATAAAATTTATTATTTAGGAGAAAATATGATAGTTACTAAAAAAGCTTTAGATTTTACTGCTCCAGCAGTATTGGGAAACAATGAAATTGTTCAAGATTTTAATCTTTATAAAAACATAGGTCCAAAAGGAGCGGTAGTATTCTTTTATCCAAAAGATTTTACTTTTGTTTGTCCTTCAGAAATTATAGCTTTTGACAAAAGATATCAAGAATTTAAAAACCGTGGCATTGAAGTAATTGGAATTTCAGGAGATAATGAATTTTCACATTTTGCTTGGAAAAATACTCCAGTAAATCAAGGTGGTATTGGTCAGGTTAAATTTCCGCTTGTTGCTGACTTAACTAAGCAGATTGCTAGAAATTTTGATGTACTTTATGCAGAAGCAGTTGCCCTTCGTGGTTCGTTCTTGCTTGATGCTGATGGAACAGTTCGCCATGCTGTGGTTAATGATTTACCACTAGGTAGAAATATAGATGAAATGTTAAGAATGGTTGATACTATGCTTTTTACAAATGAGCATGGTGAAGTTTGTCCTGCAGGATGGAATAAGGGTGATGAAGGTATGAAAGCTAACCCTAAAGGCGTGGCTGAATATCTTGGCAAAAACGAAGCTAAACTTTAATTTCTTAGTATAAAGCCTCTTTACGAGGCTTTTTCTTCATTTTTATTCTTTAATTGAAATTCATAAATTTTCTACTATAATTTTACACACATATTAAAATTTTTATTTAGGCTAAAATATGGCAGGCGAAGATCAAGAAAAAACAGAAGAACCCACGTCCAAAAAGATAGAAGATGCGCGTAAAGAAGGTAATGTTCCAAAGTCTCAAGATGCGGCAGCTATTGTAACTTTGATAATTGGAGTAACTATAACTTTATTTATGATGAGTTTTATGGGCGAGAGAATTGTAAATTTATATAGATACTATCAAAGTTTTATTGGTGTTGAATTTGATTTGCGTATTATTCAAGCCATTATGATTAAAAGCATTTTTGAGGTTTTAATTATTCTTGCACCTATTGTTTTAAGTATTATGATTGCTGGGGTTTTGGGAAATATTATGCAATTTGGTTTTATTTTTACAACTAAACCTATTATGCCAAATTTAGGAAAAATCAATCCTCTAAAAGGTTTAAAAAACCTTTTTTCATTGAAAAAAATTGTTGAAAGTATAAAAATTATTTTAAAAGTGGGTATTGTTTTTACTATAGCTTTTATAGTTTTACTTAAATTTATGCAAGAGCTTCCAAGAGTTGAGCTTTATACTATGGTTGCACAGCTTACTTGGCTAAGAGACAGAGCTATTGTTTTAGCAGCTATTGTTATAGTTGCTTTTTTAATTATTGCTGTTTTAGATGTTTTTTTGGTGCGTTTTCAGTATTTTAAAGGTTTGCGTATGAGCAAACAAGAAATAAAAGATGAGTATAAACAAATGGAAGGAGATCCTCAGGTTAAAGGTAGAATTCGTAGACTTCAAATGGAAGCTGCGCGTCGTCGTATGGTTCAAGATGTTGCAGGTGCGGATGTGGTGATCACAAACCCAACGCATTATGCCGTAGCTATTCGTTATGATACAAGTAAAGAACAAGCCCCTAGGGTTGTTGCCAAAGGAGTGGATTTTCTCGCTCTTCGCATAAAACAAGTAGCCTATGAAAATAATGTTGTAGTTTATGAAAATCCTCCTTTAGCAAGAGAGCTTTATAAAGCTTGTGATGTTAATGATCTTATTCCTAGGGAAATGTTTAAAGCTGTAGCTGAGGTGCTAGGATTTGTTTATAATACAAATAATAAGAGTCGTTTAGCTGGTCAAGTAAAAAAAGGAAACTAAAACTTTTAAGGTGCTTTAGTTCCTATTTTGTTAATAAGCTCAAGAACCGATTTTTGAGTACTTGTATCTGCTGTATCAACTTTAAAATATATTTCTACTCTATTATTTTCTAGAGCTTGTGGATTTCCATTGATAGGATTATTAAGCCCGTAGCTTTTAATGCTAATGTTTTTTAAATTTGCTCCACCTTCTATAAAATATTTTAATACATTTTCTGCTCTTTGATAGGCGAGTTCATAACTTCTTATAATAGAGTCGCTATTGTCTGTATAGCCTCTAATTTCTATTTTTGCTTGAGGTGGCAAATATGTTGTTAGTTCAGCCATACGTTTTAAATAATCTTGTATATCAGCTGAAACGATTTGAGCACTACCTCTTTCAAATTCAACTTTAGATGGAAGGTTAAGAGCAACCTGATTGTCGCTTTGATCTAGAGCCGCTTGAAGACGTTTGATGGTTTCTTGCTGTGTCATAGTCATTTGTTTTAACGATTTGAGTTCATCACTTTCTTCTTTTGCTGCACCCTTATATTTTTCTTGGGTTTTACTCTCTTCTTTGACTGTTTGAGTAGAGGTATAATCAAAGATTTTAACAAATTCGGTTTTTAAAGCCTCTACTTTAGCAGGATTTGTTTTAGAAATTGCCCAAAGAGCAATAAAAAGTGCCAAAAGCAAACTTAGAAAGTCTGCATAAGGTACAGCCCATTTTTCACCTGCAGGACATTCTGGACATTTATGTTTCTTGGCCATTTTTAACCTTTGTCAAATTGTGAAATTTTTGGATCATCGTGACTTAAGAAATTAAAAAGCTTAGCTTCCAAATCTCTAGGATTCGCACCTTCTGCAATTCCTTTTATGGCTTCAGTGATGACAATTTGCTCTTTTACAAGATCCATTCCATTAGCTTTCATTTTTCTTCCCCAAGGTGCAAAAAGCGCATAAGCACCAAAAATCCCAGTAACCGTAGCTGTAAAAGCACCTGAAATACCCGCTGCCATTGCTTGAGGATTATCTAGCAATTTAAGAGCTAGAATAAGACCAAAAACCGCTCCAACAAGTCCCATGGTAGGGCAAGTTTCTCCAAATACTATCCAATATTCTGCGCATTCTTTATAATGCTCTTCAAGTTGTTCGGTTTGTATTTCCATGCTTTCGTGAATTTCTTCAAAGCTTTTACCATCTACAAGCATCATCATAGCATTTTTTAAAAATTCATTTTCAATCTCATTGGTTCTTGATTCTAATGCTAAAAGTCCATCTCTTCTTGCAATAATGGCAAATTCTATTAACTGGGCTATCCTTTCAGGTAGATTTACTCCAGAACCTTTAAAGACAACTTTGAGTTCTTTATAAGCTGCTTTTACGATTTTTTTATGTGTAGAAGTCATTGCACAAAATGCAGCCGTTGGCATAACTATAAGAAAGGAAGAAAGGTGAATAACATGTAAAGGATTTCCTCCTTCTAATATATCTCCTACTGAAATACTAGTAACTGCGAGCACCATTCCCAGTATGGTTGAAAGATCCATTAAATATCTCCTTGATTATTTTAAATCGCCCCAATTTTTGGCGATACTTGAGCTTGTTTTTAATTTTACTTTTAATTTTACTATATTTTCCATAATATCTCTAGTTTTTTTCACAAAATTTTCACATAAATCATCTTTTACTTCAAAAATTAATTCATCGTGAATTTGCAAAATAAGCTTTTTATCTTCATTTAATTCCTTGTTGATTTCTAACATTGCAAGTTTGATTACATCAGCTGCTGAGCCTTGCAAGATTGAATTGATGCTTTCTCTTTCATACATAGCAATTTGCATAGGTTTTGCGTTTTCAAAATCAAAATAACGCTTGCGACCGCTTAAAGTAGTGATAAAGCCATTTTGTTTAGCTTCATTTTTAACTGTTTCAAAATATTTCTTAATACTAGTAAAATTTTCAAAATATTTTTCTATGTAAGATTTGGCTAAATGAGCTTCTATTTTTAAATTTTGACTTAAAGTTTTATAGCCCATGCCATAAATAAGTCCAAAATTTATACTTTTTGCAACACTTCTGGTTTCATAATTGCTTTCTCCAAAAATCATTATAGCTGTTCTTGCATGTATATCTTCATCGTTAGCAAAAGCATTTAAAAGTTTTTCATCTTCGCTAAAATGCGCAAGCATTCTCAGTTCGATTTGAGAATAATCAAGAGAGATAAAACTAAATCCATCTTTAGCTACAAAGCAAGATTTATAATCTTTTGCGTATTGTCCGTGTGCAGGAATATTTTGCAAATTTGGATCTTTAGATGAAAGGCGTCCTGTAGCGGTTCCAGTCTGTAAAAAACTTGAATAAATGCGTGAATTTTTATCTTTTAACGCTAGTTTTAACAAAGGTTCACAATAAGTGGAATAAAGTTTGGCAAGTTCTCTATAATCTAAAATTTTGGCAATTACAGGATGTTTATCTAAAAGTGCATTTAAAACTTTTTCATCGGTAGAATATCCTGTTTTTCCTTTTTTTCCACTTGGAAGTTTAAGTTTTTCAAAAAGTATATCACCTACTTGTTTAGGTGAGTTTAGGTTAAATCTATCCTCACAAAGAGTATAAATTTCTTCACTTAAATTTTTGATTTCATTTTCAAATTTTTTCATAAGGGCTTCAAGTGCATTTGTATCAAGCTTTATGCCATTTTCTTCCATCATCATAATGATTTTAATGAAATCAAATTCACAGTTTTTAGCAAGTTCTAATAAAGGAGTTTCAAGATTTTTTAAAAAATAAAGATAAAATCTTAACGTGATATAAGCATCTTCTGCGGCGTATTTGCAAGCTTTTTCAAGTTCTACACTTGCAAAATTTTCTCCTTTTTTAACAAGGCTTTCAAAATGTAAGGTTTCATAATTAAAAAGTCTTAAGGCTAAATCATCCATATTTACTCTTAAAGAAGGATTTTTAAGCCATGCTAAAATCATTGTATCTGCGTATTTTTGAGGTAAATTTAATCCAAAATTGTTTTGAATGATTTTAAAATCATATTTGAGATTGTGTCCTATAACAAAATGATTAAAGATTAGCTCTATAGCTTTTTTGGCACTTTGCAATGAGATTTGCTCACCTACTCCAAGATAATTATGAGTTAAAGGCACGTAAAAAGCTTCATTTTCACTCATGCAAAAACTAAAACCAACAATTTTTGCTTCTTTTGTATCAAGTCCTGTAGTTTCGGTATCAAAAGCAATAATACTTTCTTTATCAAGGGTATTTAAAATTTCAAAAAGTTTGTTTTCATCTTGTATTAAAGTGGCTTTAAAACCTAAATTTTTATCTTTATTATCAGGATTTTGACGCAGTTTTTTAAGCAAAGCATTAAGTTCGTAATGTTCTAAAATTTCAAGTATTTTTAAAAGAGGTTCTTCATCAGGATAAGTTGCTTTTTCTATAAGATCTTGCACTTCTAAATTTTCATACAAAGAGGCTAATTTTTTGCTTAAAAATGCATTTTCCTTACCCTCTAAAAGCAAGTTACGACTTCTTTCGTTGCGTACTAGGGTTAAATTTTCATAAATTCCTTCTATACTACCAAATTCATCAAGTAAGGTTTTAGCCCCTTTTGCACCTATACCTTTAACGCCTGGAATATTATCAGAACTATCTCCGCAAAGAGCTAAAAAATCTCTGATTTGATGAGGTTTTACTCCGTATTTTTCTAAACACGCTGCTTCATCATAGTCGTTTTTAGAAATAGGACTGTAAATGCTTGTTTTACCATCTTTTATGAGTTGATAAAGATCTTTATCTTGAGTGATAATGCGTACAAAAATATCCCTATCTTCACAAGTTCTTACAAAAGAAGCGATGATATCATCGGCTTCATAACCTTCCCTAGAAACGCTTATAAAACCCATTTTTTCTATCATCTCTATGCAAATTGGAATTTGTTCTAGAAGTTCAGGTGGTGGTGGAGTGCGATTTTGTTTATAGTTTGGATCAATTTCGCTACGAAAAGTTTTTCCTTTGGAGTCTAATGCAAAAACAATATAATCACTTTTGTGTTCATTTTTTAAGCTATAAATAAAATTTGCAAAACCGCTAATCATTCCACTAGCTTGTCCTTGTGAATTTTTAAAACCTTTTAATGCGTAGTAAAGTCTGAAAAAAAATCCAAAAGTATCGATAATAGTTAAAGTTTTCATAATAATTTCTTCTTTTGATAAAATATATTTTTAAGTTGTATTATTTCAAAATTTTGCTTAAAATGTCTACAATTTAAGATCTTTAAGCAAAAACACTGCAATTTTTAGCCATAATTACAAATTATTTATAAAAAAATATATTAAAATATAAGGATAATGTAATGACAAATCAGCAAATTGATGGAATTGCGGATAAGAATTTTAACACGCCTGAAGGTAGGAAAGTTTTTAAAAAGGCAGTTTTTTCTTGCTGGTTGGGAACTGCTATGGAATATGCAGATTTTGCACTTTATGGTTTAGCAGCTGCAACAATTTTTTCAGAAGTGTTTTTTCCTGAGCAAACTCCAGTAATTGCACTTTTGCTTAGTTTTGTAACTTATGGCATAGGTTTTATTGCAAGACCTATTGGGGCTTTGTTTTTTGGTTATTTAGGTGATAAACACGGAAGAAAAAATGTTATGATGGCTACAATAGCTTTAATGGGAATTTCAACTACTCTTATAGGTTTTATTCCAAGTTATGCAGTGATTGGTGTTTGGGCGCCTATTTGTTTGGTTATATTACGTTTTATACAGGGTTTTGGTGCAGGAGCTGAACTTTCAGGTGGAACAGTTATGCTTGGAGAATATGCTCCTAGCAAGAGAAGAGGGCTTGTTTCTTCTGTGATTGCTTTAGGATCAAATAGCGGAACTTTGCTTGCGTCTTTTGTATGGCTTTTGATGGTACAAATGGATGAAACAAGTTTTAAAGAATGGGGCTGGAGAGTTCCTTTTATGGGAAGTATTTTAATCGCTCTTTTTGCTGTATATATTCGTTTTCATGTCAAAGAAACCCCTGTTTTTGAAAAGCAAAAAAATGAAATGATGAAATTGCGTCTTAATAACGAAAAGCATATGAAAAAAGATGAAAGAAGTTTTTGGCAAAGAAGTAGTGCTTTTTGGACTATGGTAGGCTTAAGAATAGGCGAAAACGGACCTTCTTATCTTGCGCAAGGTTTTATTGTAGGTTATGTGACTAAAATTTTACTTTTAGACAAATCAGTTGCCACTACAGCGGTAATGATAGCTTCATTGGTGGGTTTTTTGGTTATTCCTTTGGCAGGTTACTTAAGTGATAGATTTGGAAGACGTATTACTTATAGAATGTTTTGTTTGCTTTTAATGATTTATGCTTTTCCTGCTTTTATGCTTTTAGATAGCAAAAATGAAATTATTGTGATTTTAACTATTATTGTAGGTATGTCTTTAGCATCTTTAGGGATTTTTGGTGTGCAAGCGGCTTGGGGTGTGGAGCTTTTTGGGGTAAAAAACCGTTATACAAAAATGGCTTTTGCTAAGGAGCTAGGTTCTATTCTTTCAGGAGGAACAGCGCCTATGGTGGCTTCTGCTTTACTTGCGTATTATGGCACTTGGTGGCCTATCGCAACGTATTTTGTATTAACTGCAGGTATAGGTTTTGTGACTACATTTTTTGCGCCAGAAACTAGAGGCAGAGATTTAAATAAAATAGAAGATGCGATATGAGACTTATCTTAGACACGGATATAGGCAATGCTATTGCAGGAGCAAATACCGATGATGGTTTAGCGCTTGCTTTGATTTTGGCATCTAAAGAAATCAAACTTGAAATGCTAAGCACAATTTGCGGTAATGTTCCAAGTCTTGTTGCCTATAGCGTGGCTAAGGATTTATTTAAACGTTTAAATTTAAATATCCCCGTTTATTTAGGAGCGAATGAAGCCTTAAAAGAACCAAGTAAAGCTTGGCGTCAAAGACTTGATGAAAGTGTAAAAAATTTTAAACTCGAATATCTTTGGGAAAATATAAAAAGTCCTGAAATTTTAGAAAATATAAATCCTGATGCGATTTTTAAAATGGGTGAGTTGGTGGGTAAAAATCCTAAAGAAATTTCTATTTGTGCGATAGGACCTTTGACAAATATCGCTATGGCTATGAAAATTTTTAAAGATTTTGATATAAATCTTAAAGAGCTTTTTATTATGGGCGGTAGTTTTGATATGCCTTATTACACTAAAGATACAAATTTTGGTTTCGATCCTGAGGCGGCTAGTATGGTGTTAAATTCAAGAGCTAAAATTACACTCGTACCTTATAATGTAACCATGCAGACTTTATTGACTCATGAGGATTTAAAAGAGTTGCAAGGTAAGAATATTTTATGTGATTTTATCGTTGAAACTTTAGGCGTTTGGATTGATTATGCTTCTAAAACACGTGGTACAAAGGGAACTTGGATACATGACGCTTTAACGATAGCTTACGCATTAGATTCTAGTATTGCAGATTTTGATGAGTGTTATGCTGATGTTATTTGCGATAGTTCTTTGGCAAGAGGTATGAGTTGGCGTTGCTTTAAAGAACCAAAAATGAGTATGGGGATGGATTTAAGCACTAAAAATTGTGTTAAAATTTTAAAAAATGTAGACAATGCAAAGCTTTTAAAACTTATAAAAGAGAGGCTTTTAAAAGGAGTTTGCTATGAAAATTATGAAAGCATAACGACTTAATTTTCCAAGTAAGATAAAAAATATAGTTTTTAAAAAAGAATATTTCGCAAAACCAAGTCCTAAGGCAAAAAGATCTCCCACTAAAGGTAAAAAGCTTAAAAAAGCAAATATACTTCCAAATTTGGCAAAATTAGCATTGAAATTTTCTAATTTTTTCAAGGATTTGCTAAAGTATTTTTCTAAAATTTTTTGCTTACCAAGATAAGCCAAGCCATAAGTACTTAAACTTCCTAAGGTATTACCCAAAGTAGCTACGATAAGCACTAAATTTGGATTAAAATCAAGTTTTATAAAGCCTAAAACAAAGGCTTCGCTTGCCAAAGGTAATAGTGTGCTTGAAAGAAAACACACTATAAAAAGTCCTAAATAACTTATATCATTATATAAAAAATCAAACATAAAATTATGATTTTTGTGTATTTTTAAGCTCTAAGTCTAGATAATATCCTGTGTAAGAACGGGTTTTTTTGTGTTCTTTAGCGACTTTTTCCACGCTTCCTGTGCTAATAACCTTGCCGCCTTTAACTCCGCCTTCAGGCCCCATATCGATGATATAATCAGCATTTTTAATCACATCTAAATTATGCTCTATCACAAAAACCGAATTTTTAAGATCAACTAAATGTTGTAAAACTAAGATGAGTTTATTAACATCTTCAAAATGCAGTCCTGTTGTAGGCTCATCAAGTATATAAAGGGTTTTTCCTGTATCGCTACGACTTAGTTCTTTGGCAAGTTTGATTCTTTGTGCTTCACCTCCACTTAAGGTGGTGGCATTTTGTCCTAGGGTTAGATAATCTAAGCCCACTTTTACTAGAGTGTCTAATTTTTGTTTGATTTTAGGAACGGCTGTAAAAAATTCACTC
Organism: Campylobacter sp. BCW_4338; assembly: GCF_001763255.1. NCBI lineage: Bacteria > Pseudomonadati > Campylobacterota > Epsilonproteobacteria > Campylobacterales > Campylobacteraceae > Campylobacter > Campylobacter sp. BCW_4338. Next base: position 84,225 of record NZ_MJYJ01000041.1, on the reverse strand, counting down.
GCTTCTAAAACACTCATATTTAAAATTTCACTGATATTTTTGCCTTTATATTTGATTTCTAGCGTGGCATCATTGTAGCGTTTGCCCCCGCAAGTATCACAAACCACCATAACATCAGGTAAAAAATGCATTTCTATTTTGATTTCTCCATCTCCGCTACACTTCTCACATCTTCCCCCTTTTACATTAAAAGAAAAGCGTCCTGCTTTATAACCACGCATTTTAGCTTCTTTAGTGGCGGCAAAAAGATTTCTGATTTCATCCATAGCGCCTGTATAGGTGGCAGGATTTGAACGTGGTGTGCGTCCAATTGGGCTTTGATCAAGATAAATGACTTTATCAAGTTTTTCAAGTCCTTCTATTTGCACCCCACCAAGTTTTTTAACTTTTTTAGCGCGGTTTAATTCCTCTTGTGCAAAAGGAAGTAGGGTTTGAAGTATCAAAGAACTTTTTCCAGAACCTGAAACTCCTGTTATAGCGACTAAATTTTGTAAAGGAAATTTTACGCTTAAATCTTGGATATTGTTAATATTTACATTTTTAAGTTCAAGCCATTCTTTTTGTGCTCTGTTTTGAAGTTGTGAAATTTGTTTTTTCCCATTCATATAAAGTGCAGTTTCGCTTTTGCTTTTTAAAAGTTCTTTATAAGTTCCACTAAATACAACCTCACCTCCAAATTTTCCTGCTTTTGGGCCAATATCCACAATAAAATCTGCTTCTTCTATAGTCATTTTATCATGCTCTACGACAATTAGGGTATTGCCCTTTTGTTGTAAATTTCTTAAAGTTTTAATCAGTTTTGCAGTATCTCTTTCATGAAGTCCTATGCTAGGCTCATCTAAGACATACATCACTCCGCTTAAACCACTGCCAATTTGTGAAGCTATGCGGATTCTTTGTGCTTCACCCCCACTAATCGTTCTTGCATCGCGCCCTAAGGAAAGATAACCTAGCCCCACATCATACAAGAAAAACAATCTTTCGTTGATTTCTTTTAGGATAGGTTTAGAAATAAATTTTTGTTGCTCGCTTAAATAAGAAAAATTTTTCTCATCTGCAAAAAAGGCCGTACTATCTTCTATGCTCATATCTAAAATTTCACCCAAGCCTTTTTTGGCTACTTTCACGGCTAAACTTTCGGGTTTTAAACGATGCCCACCGCAGTCTTTACAAATTTTTTCACTCATATATTCGGCTAAATCTTTTTCATCTTTTAGCATTTCATAAGCCATTTTAACCACGCCTTCAAAAGTGCGTTTTAGACGATTTCTTTTCCAAAGAAATTCTATAGTTTTGGCATTACCATACAATACAAGGCGTTTTTGTTCTTCGCTTAATTGCATAAAAGGTATTTTGATAGGAATTTCATTTTGTTCGCAAAAGGCGATTAGGAATTTATAATAATAACTTTTGTTAAAACCATACATGATTTTAACAGCACCATTTTCGAGGCTTAAATTTTCATCGATGATTTTTTTCATATCTAAAGTATAACGAATTCCAAGTCCATCACAAGCTTCACATGCTCCTTTTGGAGAATTAAAAGAAAAGCTTAAAGGTTCAAGTGGAACAAAGGAAATTTTACAATCAAAACAAGCTGAATGCTCGCTAAAATGATAGTGTTTATTAAGGTTTATTTCTTCATGATTTAAAACTTCTATTTCTATTTCTCCAAAGCTTTCTTGTAAACCTTTTTCTATATCGCTTGCAAGGCGAGAAAGTAAATCTTCTTGAATTTCAAGTCTATCTATGACAAGTTTAATGGTGTGTTTTTTGGTTTTGGCTAGTTCAATTTCTTCATCAAGTCTTACCAAAACTCCATCAATTTGAGCTCTTACATAGCCTTTGTTGCGTAAATTTTCAAGCAAATCTGCATAAGTTCCTTTTTTTTCTCGTATGAGTGGGGCGTAGATGATGATTTTTGCACCTTTTGGAAATTTTAAAATTTCACTGACTATATCACTTGCACTCATAGATGAGATTTTTTGTCCGCATTGATGACAATGTTGAATACCCACTCTTGCATATAAAAGTCTTAGATAATCATAAATTTCAGTGATGGTTCCCACAGTCGAGCGTGGATTTTTAGAAGTGGTTTTTTGATCTATAGCAATGGCTGGAGTTAAACCTTCGATTTTATCGACATCAGGTTTGCCCACCTTATCTAAAAATTGTCTGGCATAAGCACTTAAACTTTCTATGTAACGGCGTTGTCCCTCGGCATAAAGAGTGCCAAAAGCAAGGGTTGATTTTCCACTCCCACTCAGTCCTGTAAAAACAATGAGTTTGTTTTTGGGAATTTCAAGGTGGATATTTTTTAGGTTATTTTCTCTTGCACCAATGATTTTTATGGTATCGTTCATAGTCTTTCCTAAACATTAAATAAATTTAAGATTTTAGCATAATAATATTAAAAGAACTTGGATAAATCCAAGTTAAAAATTTATAAGATTTAGCTTATTAAGTAAAGAGTGGGTGGTTCCAAGTATCGATAAGGCATATACGCAAAGTAAAATTTTTCTATGAGCTGAAATATGCATTTTTTCTATGATTTTAATTCCTATAAAAACTCCAACCATAGAAGCTATACCTACTAGTATTCCTTTATGAATAACTTCAGAGTCTATAACTCCAGAATTTGAAAAAGATATAATACCAGAGACTGAAGCAAAAATAACAAAAAACAAGGATAAAGAAACAACTTTTTTACTATCATAGCCTAAAAAATAAGCTAAAATCGGAGCAATTAAAAGTCCACCACCAATTCCCAAAGAAATAGCAAAAATACCAGTAAAAGCTCCAGCAATAAATAAAATGACATTCTTTACCCAAACGCTTCTTTGATTTTGCACAATGTTTTCTTTAATTCCAAAAGCATATTTGATAAAAAATATACAACTTACCGCCAAAAATACGCTAGTAAGAGTTACATCACTTAAAGCTTTTAAAAGCATTCCGCTAAAGCTTGCCCCTATGAGCCCTCCAAAACCTATCATAATACCATCTTTAAGATTTAGATTTTTTTTCTTATAATTAATATAAGAGCCAAAAACTGCTGCAAAAATCATTTGCAATACTGAAATTCCGATAGCATGGTGAGCACTTGCTCCAAGTGCGAACATAGAAGGAACGATAATCATACCTCCACCAATGCCAAAAAGTCCAGAAGCAATACCTGAAATGATTCCTATGATTAGATAAGGTAAATCTGTGATTTCCATAGCTTTTCCTAAAAAATATTAAATATTTCAAATACGGAATAATTTTATCTTATTAAGCTAAGTATTATCTTAGTTTTTTATAACAATAGAATATTTTTTGGTAACTTTAAGCATCGTAAAAATGTTTCAAAATATTATAAAATATAAAGATTTTATAATATTTATTTTAAATTTAAAGCAAAATTTATATTTATTGATTAAAATTAATTTAGACTTTAAAAATTTTCATAAAAGTCTTAATTTTTGAAATATTTTATAAGAAAGGTAAAAGATGAGTGAAAATGGTTTTTTTAGTAATTCTTTGATTTTAAAACTTACACATACTCTTCGCTCTTGGCGTTTCTAAACTTCTTTTTATCTAAATTTTTTCTTTAATATTATTTTAATTTATTTTTTAAAAAAAGGTTTATTATGTTTGTTAAAAATGTAAATTTTTATTACAGACAAATCCTTGAAAAATTTGAAAATTCTTATTTTGCAGAGGATTTGACTAAGGTAATTATAGGGATTGATTGTGATTATTTAGATGCTAATGAATTATCCTTTAGCGAGTTTAAAGCAAAATATTATGAAGCTTTAAGCAAGAATAAAATTTGCGACTTTGCTGGATTTTTTGGAGTTTTTAGTGCAAATTTTGTATCTTTGTTTGAAAAAATTCCACTTTCTTCTAAGAAAAATTATGATTTTCCTTTATTTTTATTTGCCAATGCTAAAGCTTATTTGATTTATGAGAAAAATAGCAAGATGTTTTTTAAATTTGGTGCTTCAAAATATTTTGAATATTTAAAAGATGATATTGAACCAATGAAAAAGAAGCAAAAAAATGATTTTGAAATTTTAAACTCTTTAGAAGATGAAAAAAATGATTTTTTAAAAATGTGTGAAAAAGCTAAAGAATATCTTTTAAGTGGAGATATTTTTCAAGTGGTCTTAAGTAAGCAACTTTGCATCAAGCATCAAGTAAATGCTTTTGATTATTATGAGAGTTTAAGTACTTTAAATCCAAGTGCTTATATGTTTTATTTTCCAAGCAAATATGGCGTTGTTTTAGGTTCTTCTCCAGAGTTTTTATTAAAAATTAAAAAAAGAGAGATTTATTTAGCCCCTATTGCAGGAACTAGAAATTTGGAAAATAACTGTGATCTTTTAGCTTTAGAAAAAGATCTTTTAAGTGATGAAAAAGAACTTAGTGAACATAAGATGCTTGTAGATTTAGCAAGAAATGATGCTTCTAAATTTGGCACTCAAACAAGAGTGGAAAATCTTTTTTCTATTATTAAAAATAAATTTGTAATGCACATAGTGAGTGAAGTGTATGCCAATATGAAAGAAGATGCGAGTATTTTCGATGTGATTAAGGCAGTTTTTCCAGCGGGAACTTTAAGCGGAGCTCCTAAAATAAGAGCTTTAGAGATCATTAGTGAGCTTGAGGATTGCGATCGTGGAGTTTATGGTGGTGCGGTAGGATTTTTAAATTTTAACGAAGACATAACTTTAGCGATTTTAATTCGTTGCGCTTTTTTTACTCAAGATAAGGCTTATTTGGCAAGTGGGGCGGGTATTGTTTTGCAAAGTGAGAGTCAAAAAGAATATGCAGAAATTTGTGCTAAACGTAGGGCGCTTTTGGTAGCTTTTGAAAATTTAAAAAAGGAAAATCAATGATACTTTTAATTGATAATTATGATTCTTTTGTTTTTAATGTTAAAAGCATGTTAGAGCAACTCAGCAATGATGAAATTTTAGTAAGAAGAAATGATGAAATTTCTCTGAGTGAAATTAAAAATTTAAATCCTACTCATATTATTTTAAGTCCTGGTCCAAAGCATCCAAGTCAAAGTGGGATTTGTCTTGAAATTTTTAAAGCAAGGCTTAATATCCCTGTTTTGGGCATTTGTTTAGGACATCAAGCTTTAGCTTTAGCTTTTGATTCTTTAGTGGTTAAGATGCAAGAGCCTATGCATGCAAAAAATTCTTTGATAAAACAATGCAAGGAAAATGAATTATTTTCTAATTTGCCTTCAAATTTTAGCGTGATGCGTTATCATTCTTTAGAGGTTAAACAGCTTAGTGATGAGCTTGAAATTTTAGCCCTTGATGAAAAGGGTGTGATTATGGCTTTGGGACATAAAAATTTACCTTATTATGGTGTGCAATTTCATCCTGAAAGCTATTTTAGTGAATATGGCTTACAGCTTTTTTCTAATTTTTTAAAACAAGATATAAAAAAATCACAAAAACAAGAAAATCCTTTAAGTTTTTATTTGCAAAAAATGAGTGAAAATCATTTTTTACAAAGCGATGATTTTGAGCAAATTTGTAAGATTATTATGTCTAAAGATTATGAAATTTTGCAAGTGGCGGCTTTGTTGATTTTAATCACTGAAAAGTCTTTAAATGAAAAATCTTTAAGTGCTTTTGTAAGACAAATTTTAAGATATTCTCAAACTTTTAGTGATGAGAGTGAGATGATTGATATTTGTGGAACAGGTGGAGATGGTTTTAAAAGTATCAATGTTTCTACGACTAGTGCTTTTATTTTAGCAGCTTTAGGAGTAAAAGTAGCCAAACACGGAAATCGTGCCATTTCAAGTTCTAGCGGAAGTACAGATGTGTTAGAAGCTTTAAATATAACTACTCCAAACACTTTAGAATCAGCTTTAAAACAACTAAACAATCAAGGGCTTAGTTTTTTACATGCTCCATTTTTCCATCCTTTAGTAGGAGAACTTAAAGAGATCAGATCAAGGCTTGGAGTAAGAACGGTTTTTAATGTTTTAGGTCCTTTATTGCACCCTAATTTAAAGTTAAAATATCAACTTATGGGAAATTATCACGCACCTGTGCATAGGCTTTTGATAGAGGTTTTAAAAAATTTAGGACGCAAAAAAGCTTTAGTGGTAAGAGGAAATGATGGTATGGATGAGCTTAGTATTTGCGATGAAAGTAAAATTTATGAGCTTTGTGAAGGAGAAATTTTAGAGTATTCTATCTGTCCTGAACAATTTGGTTTTAAAAGAGCTTTTCATAGTGAAATCATAGGATCTAGTGTATATGAAAACGCTAAGGATTTAAAAGATATTTTAAGTGGTAAAATGCAAGGGGCAAAATTTGATTTAGTAGTTTTAAATGCTATGTTTGCACTTTATACAGCCAATAAAGCAAGTTCGCCTTTAGTGGCTAAAGATATAATTTTAGAAGCCATTTATTCAGGTAAAGTTATAGAGTATTTTAAGGAGTATCAAGCTTATGCTAAAGCTTAAAATTTGTGGCATTAAAGATGAAAAAAATGCTAAAGATTTAGCTTTTTTAAATATTGATTTTTTTGGACTTATTTTTGCTAAAAGTCCAAGAAGAGTGAGTTTAGAACAAGCAAGAAATTTAAGTGCAATTTTTCATGAAAAAGATAAAAAAGTTGTCGGTGTTTTTGTAGATGAAAATTTGGAACAAATTTTAAGATGTATTCAAGAAGTTAAGCTTGATGGAGTACAAATTTATCGCACTATTACCAAAGAAGAATTTGAAATTTTAAAGGTGCAAAATGTTTTTGTATGGCAGGTGATAAGTGTGGAAGATAGTTTAGATTTAAAAAGTGAAATTTTTGCTGATTTAGTGCTTTTTGATGCTAAGGGAATTTTAAAGGGCGGTAATGGAATAAGTTTTGATTGGACTTTATTAAGTTCTTATGCTAAAGATTTTGCATTAGCTGGAGGCATAGGTTTAGATAATATTCATAAGGCTGTAAAAACAGGAGCTAAAATTTTAGATCTTAATTCAAAACTTGAAGATGAAAAAGGCTTAAAAGATATCAATAAAATAAAACAAATTTTAAAGGAGTTGAAAAAATGAAAAAAGCGTATTATGGGGATTTTGGTGGGCAGTTTTTGCCTGAAAGTGCAATGTTTGCTTTAAATGAGCTAGAAGGTGCTTTTTTGAAATTTTCTAAAGATAAACTCTTTAAAAAAGAATTAAACGAGCTTTTAAAAACTTATGTAGGCCGTCCTACTCCACTTTATTTTGCTAGAAATTTAAGCAAAAAATATCAGCATGAAATTTATTTAAAACGCGAGGATTTAAATCATACTGGAGCACATAAAATCAATAATGCTATCGCTCAAGCCCTTTTAGCAAAAAAAATGGGAAAGAAAAAAATCATAGCAGAAACAGGAGCAGGTCAACACGGACTTGCAACAGCCACTGCAGCAGCACTTTTAGGACTTGAATGTGAAATTTATATGGGGGCAATCGATGTGCAAAGACAGGCTTTAAATGTTTATAAAATGGAGCTTTTGGGTGCTAAAATTCATGCAGTACAAAGTGGGCTTAAAACTCTAAAAGAAGCTACTACTGCAGCTATTCAAGCTTGGGTTGGGGATATTAAAAATATTTTTTATGTGGTTGGAAGCGCGGTAGGTCCTTATCCTTATCCTAAAATAGTAACGCATTTTCAAAGCATTATAGGAAAAGAATGCAAAATGCAACTTCAAAAACTCAATAAAAAAGTAGATTATATTATCGCAGCTGTTGGGGGTGGAAGCAATGCAGCAGGAATATTTTATGATTTTATCAAAGATGAAAATGTTAAACTTATAGGTATTGAAGCAGGGGGGCTTGGCATTGATACGCCTTATCATGCAGCGACTTTAAATAAGGGAAAAACAGGCATTATTCACGGTATGAAAACCAAGGTTTTACAAGATGATTTAGGCAATATCTTGCCTGTACATAGTGTTTCTGCAGGGCTTGATTATCCAGGAATTGGTCCTTTGCATGCTTTTTTATTTGAAAGCAAAAGAGCGCAATATCATGCTATAAGTGATGAAGAATGTATGCAGGCTTTAAAATTACTTTGTAAAGAAGAAGGTATTATTGCAGCGATTGAAAGTTCGCATGCTTTGGCATTTTTAGAAAAACTTTGTCCAACTTTAAAAAAGAAAAGCGTGATAGTAGTAAATCTTTCAGGTAGGGGAGATAAAGATATGCAAATGATTAGAGATTATAAAAAAGGGGTGATTTATGGTTGATTTTAGAAAATTTTATAAAGAAAATGCAAATGTGGCTTATACGGTTTTAGGTTATCCAAATCTTCAAACAAGTGAAGCTTTTTTGCAAAGATTGGATCAAAGCCCTATTGATATTTTAGAACTTGGTGTTGCTTATAGTGATCCTATTGCCGATGGTGAGATTATTGCAGATGCGGCAAAAATAGCTCTTGATCAAGGTGCGGATATTCATAGTGTTTTTGAGCTTTTAACTAGGATCAAAACTAAAAAAGCTTTGGTTTTTATGGTTTATTATAATTTAATTTTTTCTTATGGCTTGGAAAAATTTGTGAAAAAAGCAAAATCTTTAGGGATTTGTGCTTTGATTGTACCTGAATTGAGTTTTGAAGAAAGTGATGATTTAATTAAAGAGTGTGAAAAATATAATATAGCCTTAATTACACTTGTAAGTGTTACAACATCTAAAGAAAGGGTTAAAAAGTTAGTAAAACATGCTAAAGGTTTTATTTATTTATTAGCAAGTATAGGTATTACAGGTACAAAAAGCGTCGAAGAAGCAATCTTGCAAGATAAAGTAAAAGAAATCAGATCTTTTACAAATTTGCCTATTTTTGTAGGTTTTGGCATTCAAAATAATCAAGATGTAAAAAGAATGAGAAAAGTTGCTGATGGAGTGATTGTAGGAACTAGTATAGTAAAGTGTTTTAAACAAGGAAATTTGGATATAATAATGAAAGATATTGAAGAAATTTTCAAAAAATAAAATTTTAAAACATATTTTTATTTTATATTTACTATAATTTTAAATTAAGTTTTTTATAAAGGTGATAGCTATGTTAAAGATTCTTGAGTATTCCATCACTCATTTTTGCGAGCATATCTTAAGACTTCGCATTGAAGCAGCTCAAGATATAAGCGGTGAACTTTATGGAGCGAGTATTCCTATCATGGGCAAAAGCGAAGGAGAATGTAATTTTTATTTATTTTTTCCAAAAGAATTTTTAAAAAAAATTGCAGAAATTTTAATTAATGATGAAAAATTTAAAGAAGATGACTGGTGCGATTTAACTAAAGAATGCGCCAATCAGATTATAGGTTATGCTAAAAATTTGTTAAATGATGCCAAGGGTGATGACGAGTATAAACTCGGAATTCCGGAATATTTAGGAAAAGTTGATTTTTCTGAAATAGTTCTAGATGAAGCTTTAACTTATAAATTTGAAAATTGTTATTTTAGAATAGGATATTGCAAATAATGAGCGATGATATAGAGTTTAACATTCATCATGGGCTTTTACAATCTTATGAAGATATCTTAGATATTACAGTAGATTTTGTAAGCGAGCTTGGAACTACAAATATGAGTGTAGCGGAGCTTTTAAAACTTGAAGTAGGTTCGGTTATTGATCTTGAAAAGCCTGCTGGAGAAAGCGTTGAGCTTTATATCAATAAAAGAATTTTTGGCAAAGGCGAGGTTATGGTTTATGAAAAAAATCTCGCTATAAGAATTAATGAAATTTTGGATTCTAAGACTGTGCTTCAATACTTTAAAAAAGAAATTTAAATGAGATTACTAGTATTATTTTTTTTAATTTTACCTTTATATAGTGTTGAGTTGATTAGTTATAATATCTACGATAGAAATGACCGAGTAGATTTAATGCTTTCTTTTGATAATGCTTATAATGGCAAGATTTCTCAAAAAAAAGAAAAAAATTTAACTCTTTTAACTTTTAGTGATTTAACATATTCTAAAGATGAATTAAAAGAACTTAACTCTCAGCTTGTAGATAAAATTAGTATTAGTTCTAAAAATAATAATACCTATATTATGCTACAAAATAAACAAAATATTAATTTAGAACTTAGCTCTATCAATGATAAATTTGGAGTAAGAATACGAGCTATAGAGCAAGGGAAAGCAAATATCGAATCTGTAGCATCACCTATAACTACTGCGAATAATTCTCAAGAATTAATGCCTAAACCAAAAAGTACAAGTTTAGAAGGGTATGATTATACAAATTATATCTTAGTAATGTTGATTTTAGTTATTTTGTTAATAGTGCTTTGGTGGTTTAAAAAGACTATGGTTTATAAAAATAACAATGTTTCTAGAGATTTTACTATGATTTTCCAAAGATTTTTAGATAAAAATAATCAACTTGTTGTTTTTGATCACGCCAACAAACGTTATACAATGATAATAGGTAATTCCAATGTACTTTTAGAAAGTGTTGAAATTCCAGAGGAACAAATAATAAAACATACAGAAAAAACAGAGAAAAATTTTGATTCTTTTTTTGAAGAGAATAAAAAAAGAATTCAAAATCTTATAGAGCAGCGTCAAAAAGGTAAAAAATCTTAAATTTTTTGATTGATTGCTAATGCTATGGTAGCTGGTTTTGCAATTTTTTTGAGCTCATCTTTGGGTAAATTAAGAATTTTGTTTTCTTGATATATATAAAGAGTATTGTTTGCAAAAGCAAAATCAATCTTATCTTCATTTGTGCTTAAAGTTTTAGCTAAGCACAAAATAAAATTAAGCCATGAAATGGTATGAATATTGGGTAAAAGTTGTTTATAGGGTTCAAGATTATAAGGATTAACTTTTTTTCCATTAAGCTTAATAATGCTAGCAATTAAAGCTTTTTCTTTATGCGAAAATCCATAATTTAATCCACCTAGTACAAAATGAGCAGAGTGTTCATTAGCAAAATAGAAATTTAAATATTCTCCAATATGGCATAATTTAGCAGCATTTAGTAAAGTATGCTTATAGTTATCATTAAGTTTATGAAGATTTTTAAGGGTTGTAAAAATTTGCAGAGCAAAATGTGGAGTTTTATTTTTTTGTTTTGATTGTAAAAATTTATCTTGTAAACATTTTAAACTAGGATTGAAATTTGGTGGAAAAGTGATTTTAGGACGAAGCAAATCTTGTAAATAAACTCCTTCTCTGATTCCAACTCCACTCGTGATAACTTGCTTGGCTTTTATTTTTTCCGCAATCTTTAAAAAAATAAATATACCTTCTTTAATGGTATCAAAACGATCCTTTTTTATGCCAAAATTGATTAAAGAGTCTAAGTTTGAATTAAAAATTTTTAAAATATGTCCTTTTTCTTCATCTAGCATATAGCGAAAATCATGTAAATTTTTCAGTGGATAGGAATTTTTTTGCATGATGGAATTAGATATTGCTCTTAAGCTTCCACCTATTGCAATAAGGTTTTGATTGCAAAATTCTTTAGGAATTTGTTCTAAAATTGGTTTTATAAATTCTTCTAAAGAATCCATTTTTCCAGTATCATAGAATAATTCTTTTAGCCTAACAGTGCCAATATCAAGAGATATGCAAGAAATAATTCTATTATTTTTTATTAAACACAATTCACTAGAACCACCACCTATGTCTAAAGTGGTTCCATCCTTAAAAGGACTTAATAAATTTAAAGCCGCAAGACCACCTAAGTAGCTTTCGCTTTTTCCATCTATACAGCGTATATTTAAAGACAGATTATCTTTGATTCTCTTAATGAAATTTTTTGAATTTGGGGCATCTCTTAAGGCTGATGTGCCTACTATAAATATTTTTTTGCATTTATGCTTTAAAGCGCATTGTTTGAAAAAAGCTAAAGCATCTTCAGCTCTTTGCATGGCTTCTTCTTGGAGAATTTTGCCATTATTATAAGCATTTTCTCCAAGTCTTACTTTGCGTTTGTATTCGCAAGTTGTATAAAAACCATATCTAGAAGTTTTTTCAAAAATCACCATTCTAATGGAGTTTGAGCCAAGATCAACAACGGCTGTTTTTTTTGCCATTAAAATTCTCTATCTCTATGTTTGAGTTTTAATTCTTCTATAGTTTCTACATTATCAGGATCAGGAATGATACATTCATATGGGCAAGCAACAATACAGGCAGGCTCTGAAAAATCATTAACGCACTCTGAACAAAGATCAGGGTCTATTACATAAATTGGACTATTTTCATAAATAGCTTCATCAGGACATTCTTCTCTGCAAGCATCACAACATACGCAGTCTTTTGTAATTAAAAGAGACATCATAACCTTTCAAAAATTTAAAAAATAATTTTAGTTTATACAATAACCAAACTTAAATAAAATATAAAAATAGAAATAAAGATAAATTTTTTGCACCGAAGGTGCAAAATTGTTAAGATTTTTTAGGGAAGCAGAAACGGTATCCTCTACGACGAACTGTTTCTATGGTAGATATATTTAATGGTTTATCCATTTTTTGACGAATTTGATTGATAGCTACTTCGATAACATTTGGAGTTACTAGCTCAGGTTCTTCCCAGATGGCATCTAAAAGTTGTTCTTTGGATACAATTTGATCCGAATGTCTTGCTAAGTGCGTTAAAACTTCAAAAGGTTTTCCTTTAAGTTCTATATCTTGACCTTTATAAGTAATTTTTTCCTCATCTGGATCAATAACTAAGTCTTCAATTTTAATAACATTGGTTCCGCCAAGTCTTAGTCTTGCTTCAATTCTTGCGAGTAGAATATCAAAATCTAAAGGTTTTTTAACAAAATCATCAGCTCCAGCTTTCAAAGCTTTGATTTCTGTTTCTTTGTCTGTTTTTGAAGACATAATCATAACTGAAGTTCTTGGAGATTTATGTTTAATAGTGTTAACAAGTTCCGCTCCATCTCCATCAGGTAAAGTCCAGTTTGCTAAAACTAAATCATAATGTCTAATGCCGATAAAGTATTCTCCATCTTTAAAATTTTCAGAAGAATCGGTTTGATAACCAAATTCATTAAGATTGTCTATAATTGTTTTATTTAGGCTAATCTCATCTTCTATAACTAAAATTCTCATTTGTTCTATCCTTATTAAGAAAAATTTAAAGAATTATATCATAGCTTAAGTAAATGTTTAGATATCTTTAAAAAAAAATTAATATTTTTTTTTCAATTTAACCCCAACTGTAGCATTTTTTATTATATGGGGTTTGAAAATTTTTATGTTAAGATTGGTTAAATTAGGAAAATCTTTTTTTAAATTTAAGCTTACAAAGTCTAAAGACTCTTCAAGGGTGTAAAATTCTTCTTTTTTATACCATTTTTTAATTTTGGTAATTACCTCTGCATAATTTAAAAATTCATTTGCTTTAGCTTTAAGCTTGATAATAATTTTTTGTTTTTTCCTTCTTTCGAAATCTAATATACCGATGATACACTTAAAGTGAAATTTTATTTTTATATGACTTTGCATTCTTCTTTAAAAATCAATCTTTTAATATTAGGTAGATGTTTATATACTATAATAAAAGCGATAATGAAAACGGGTGCATGTGTATGAATTTCTAAGTCATAATTAAATATAAAAGAACTTACAACAAAAGCAAGTAACGCTGCTAAAGAAGCTAGCGAAGATATTTTAAAAATTTTTCCAATAACTACCCACACAATAAATGCTGTAAGCACTTCCAATGGAAGCAAAACTATCATAGCACCTGCTCCTGTTGCTATGCCTTTCCCTCCTTCAAATAACAAGTAAATTGAAAAACAGTGTCCAAAAATAGCCAAAACTGCCACGCTCCAAAGCAAAGCTTGATCATAATGAAGAAATTTCAAGATTAGTAAAGGAATAGCTGCTTTTGCAAAATCTAAAATTATTGTAGCAATGGCAAGTTTTTTTGCTAGTTTGGGATTTTTTTCTTTTACTACTCTTAAAACATTGGTTGCCCCTATACTTTTTGAACCTTCTTTTTTGATATCAGTTTTAGCAAAAAATTTAGCTAGGATTAGCCCAAAAGGGATTGAACCTAAAAGATATATAAAAGCGTAAATTATTAAATTTTCCATAATATCCTTTTCAAATCATCTTAAAATTTTAAGATTTATAACTAAAAATTATATCTTATGAAAATAAATAAACAAAAAATAATTTTTAAGATAAAAATAGTATTAATTAATTATAAATATTTTTCAATAATATTTATTTTTATTTAAGCTCTAAATGATTATTATTTTATTTTAATTTATCTTTAATAGGAGTTTGTAAATGAAAGTAAAATCATTGCTAATCGCATCCTTAGTTGCTTTTTCAAGCTTAAATGCTGCAAGTCTTATAGATGAAGCTAAAAATTCAGGTCTTGTTGCCTTACCAAAAGATCAAAAAGGCGTTGATGAAATTTTAAAACAAAATGGAGTAAAGGCTAGTGAATTTACTCTTGAAAAAGCAGAGCTTGGTAAAAAGCTTTATTTTGAACCACGCCTTTCAAAAAGTGGTATCATTTCTTGTAATACCTGTCATAATGTAGGACTTGGTGGAATAGATGGAATCAGTACTGCAATAGGTCATAAATGGACAGCAAATCCTCATCATTTAAATTCACCAACAGTTTATAATGCAGTTTTAAATAGTACTCAATTTTGGGATGGTCGTGCAGGAACATTAGCCGATCAAGCTAAAGGTCCAATCCAAGCTGATCCTGAAATGGCAACTCCTGCTAAACTTGCAGTAGAAAAAATTTCATCTTTGCCTGAATATGTGAGTGAGTTTAAAAAAATCTATGGTAAAAGCGGTGTAAATTTTGACAATATTGCTGATGCAATTGCAAATTTTGAAAGAACTTTGATCACTCCATCTCGTTTTGATAAATTTTTAGAAGGCGATGAAAAAGCTTTAACAAAAGAAGAACAAAAAGGCTTAAAGCTTTTTATAGACAAGGGTTGTGTAGCTTGTCATAATGGTGTGAATTTAGGTGGCAATATGCAAGCGTTTGAAGTTGCTGGTAAATATAAATTTGCAAATTTAGGTGATTTTAAAGGTGATGCAAATGGCATGGTAAAAACTCCAACTTTAAGAAATGTTGCTGAAACTGCTCCATATTTTCATAATGGTGCGATTTGGAATTTAAAAGATGCTATTAAGGAAATGGGTAGTGTGCAACTTGGCATTAAAATTTCTGATAAAGAAGCAAAAAGTATTGAAACTTTCTTAAAATCTTTAACAGGAACAAAACCAGCAATTGTTTATCCACAACTTCCTATTTCTACCGAAAGAACTCCTAAACCTGAACTATAAGGTTCCAAGCAAGCTCTATTTTTAGAGCTTGTTTAAATTTCTTTATCTTAGCTTTGTTATAATTGTCTTTAAATTTTGCTAGAAAGGTTTGCAATGAAACTTTTTGGAACTGATGGAGTTCGTGGAAAAGCGGGTGAATTTTTAGATAGTTTTTTGGCTATGCGTTTGGCAATGGCTGCGGGTATTTATTTTAAAGATAAAAGTATTACTAATAATATCTTAGTAGGAAAAGATACAAGAAGAAGCGGCTATATGATAGAAAATGCTATTGTTTCAGGGCTTACTTCTATAGGATATAATGTTATACAAATTGGTCCTATGCCAACTCCTGCGATTGCATTCTTAACTGAAGATATGCGTTGTGATGCAGGGATTATGATTTCAGCTTCTCACAATCCTTATTATGATAATGGTATTAAATTTTTTGATGCTCATGGAAATAAACTCAGTGAAGATATAGAGAAAAGAATAGAAGAAATTTATTTTGATGATAAGCTTATACAAGCCTCTAAGGTGGATATGGAAAAAATTGGTCAAGCAAAAAGAATTGATGATGTTATAGGAAGGTATATTGTTTCTATTAAAAATTCTTTTCCAAAAGATCTTACTTTAAAGTCTTTGCGTGTGGTTTTAGATGTGGCTCATGGGGCAGCTTATAAGGTAGCACCTACTGTTTTTAAGGAATTAGGTGCTGAAGTTATAGTAATGAGCGATAAACCTAATGGACTTAATATCAATGAAAATTGTGGAGCTTTACATCCTGCAAATTTAGCTGCTGAGGTAAAGCGTTTGCGTGCAGATGTGGGCTTTGCTTTTGATGGTGATGCAGATCGTTTGGTGGTTGTAGATGAAAAAGGAGAAGTGGCTAATGGAGATAGTTTATTAGGGGTTTTAGCGCTTTATCTTAAAGAACAAGGTAAATTACAATCAAGTATTGTGGCTACTATAATGAGTAATGGTGCTTTAAAAGAGTTTTTAAATAAACATGGCATAGAACTTGATACTTGTAATGTGGGCGATAAATATGTGCTTGAAAAATTAAAAGCTAATGGTGGAAATTTTGGCGGAGAGCAAAGCGGACATATTATTTTTAGCGATTATGCAAAAACTGGAGATGGTTTGATAGCTGCTTTGCAATTTAGCGCTTTAATGCTTTCTAAGAAAAAATCTGCAAGCTCTATTTTGGGTCAAGTCAAACCTTATCCTCAGCTTTTAATCAATCTTAAAATTGCAGAAAAAAAAGATTTAGATAAAATTAAAGGTTTAAAAGAATTAAAAAAAGATTTAGAAAATAAAAATATTAATACCTTATTTCGCTATTCTGGAACAGAAAATTTGATAAGACTTTTGCTAGAAGCTAAAGATATTAAGCTCTTAGAAAAAGAAATGAAAAATGTTGTGGAGTTTTTTAAGAAAGCTTTAAATGGCTAAAACTTTTAAATTTATTTTTTATTTTTGGGGTGCCTTTGTTTTGGTTTTTACTCTTGATCAATGGGTAAAATCCTTAACTTTAGCAGGACTTAGATGGCAGAGTGAATACTTAGATTTAACTTATGCTCTAAATACAGGCGTAGCTTTTTCAATGTTGAGTTTTTTAGAGCATAATTTAAAATATTTACATCTTGCTTTAATTGGCGTGCTTTTTATTTATCTTTTTTGGCAAAAAACACTTTTAAAAACTCATAATATAGCTTTTGGAATGATGCTTGGTGCTGGTGTTTCAAATTTATTGGATCGTTTTATACATGGAGGTGTAGTGGATATGTTTTTTTGGCATAAATGGTTTAATTTTGCTATTTTTAATGTTGCAGATGTCATGATAAATATAAGTGTAGCTTTGATTTTAGTACAAGAAATATTTAAAAAAAGGAAAAAAGATGACAGAATGGATTAATGATTATTATTTTTGGATTAAATGGGTGCATTATTTGGCATTTGTTTCTTGGATGGCGGGTCTTTTTTATTTACCTCGTCTTTTTGTGTATCATGCTGAACATAAAGACAATAAAGGTTTTGTCGAGATTGTAAAAATTCAAGAAAGAAAACTTTATTTTTATATACAAACTCCTGCAATGATTGTGACTTTAATCACAGGAAGTTTAATGTTGCATGCTCATAAGGAAGTTTTAATGGTAGGTTCGGGTTTTATGCATGTTAAACTTACCTGTGTTACACTTTTGATTATTTTCCATATAC
This sequence comes from Campylobacter sp. BCW_4338, assembly GCF_001763255.1. Lineage (NCBI taxonomy): Bacteria > Pseudomonadati > Campylobacterota > Epsilonproteobacteria > Campylobacterales > Campylobacteraceae > Campylobacter > Campylobacter sp. BCW_4338. The sequence continues at coordinate 66,740 of NZ_MJYJ01000041.1, read as the reverse complement.
ATAATTATTATTGTTTAAAAGCTTTAGCAAATGATACTTCTGCTAAAAGTGGGAAATATTTTAGAATTTATAATGAATTCCCAACTATAATGTTTATTATTATCGCTTTAATGATGGTTGTTCGCCCCTTTTAGTTTGTCTCCGCTTTAAATTCCATACTAGCGGAGTTAAGCGGATCAATATTTTCTTTCATGATATCGATATAATCTTTATTTTTAAGACGCTTATCATCTCTAAATACTGCACGCACAAGATCCATTCCTGTGTAAAAATCTTTCATTAAAACCACAAAAAGATATTGACCAAATTCAGTTGCGATTAAAGCATTTTGATCTTTTATGATGGCACCACTTGTTTTAAGCCCTAAAAGTTCTATGAAAAGTTCTTTTTCGAGGTTGCAATTTAGGGTTTTATTAAATTGATCAATTTCTATTTTTCCTGAAAAAATTTCAGTTAAAAAGACATATTTGATAATTTCTTTTTTATCAAAACAAGCTTTGGCTATATTAGCATTTTGTTTTTCTTGTATAAATTTAGCATAATCATTTAGATTAAATGCATTGATTAAAAGCTCCCCATCTAAAAAGCTAAAAGCCCCGCTGCCCACTCCTAGATATTCATGATGAGAACTAACATATTCGTCATTAAGCTTGTTTTTTTCTAAAGAAAAACTCCAACCATTGTTTTGGGTATAGTCTTTAAAAAATTCACATATGATTTGATAATAAGTAAATTCATTATCTTTAATGCTTACTCCTAAACTTTTAGCGATATTATCTTTGGTAAGATTTGATTTCATTAAAGGATAGGTTGTGATTTGTTGCGGGGCTAAATTTTTAGCAATTTCTAAGTCATTTAAAAGTTGTTTTTCGCTTTGTCCTGGAAGATTGAAAATAAGATCTATACTAAAAATAGGTAAAATTCCTAAAGCTTTTGAAATTTTTTCTTGAAGTTCTTTAGATGAACCAAATTTATTATATCTTGCCACTTTTTTTAAAGTTTCATCATCAAAACTTTGAATCCCACAACTTAAACGATCAATTATACCTTTAAACATAGAAAGCTTATTTGGATCAATATGATTTGGATCGCTTTCGCATGAAATTTCTTTTATATTAAATAACTTTTTACAAAGTTCTAAGGTTTTTAATAATTCCTCTTCGTTAATCAGTGTTGTACCACCACCCACATACATGGAGCTAAAATCAAAACCTTTATCTTTCATGATTTTAATTTCTTCTCTAAGATTTTGAAAATACACTTTGGCTAAATTTTCATCATAATAATATTTATGAAAGCTACAATAAGGACAAAAAGTATGGCAAAAAGGTACATGGGCATAAAGCATATAGCTTTTGTCTTGTTTTGGAATTTTTTCTTTGGGTTGTTTTAAAAGTTCGACATTGAAACCTTTTTGGAGGGATTTTTCCATCATAGTATGAGAGTATTTTAAAGCTAAATTTTGAAATAAATTCATAAGTGGCCTATATATTAAAATATTTAAGGTATAACTTTATCAATTTTTAGCTAAAATAGGAGTAAATTTTTTATTTCTTAAATAAAAAATGGGATTAAGTTTTTAAATTATTTAAAAAGGATATAAAATGGATAAAGCCAAAATTGTTCAAAATTTAAATGTTTTGTTTAAACAAAGAGCAAAGTTTTACTCTTATTTTGATGAAAATATTGCTAAAATCAATAATACTGAAGTATTTGATTTTAAGAATGCTAAAAATTTAAATCCAGAAGAGGTATATAGGCAATTTTATCATTTTGATTATGCTATAAGAAAATTATTGCCTGCTATTTACAAGGCTTATGAAATTATAGATGCAGATTTAGACAAAGATTTTTAATTTATTTAGAGAATAGAACAAACTATTCTCTAAAAGACATATCTAAATTTTTTGATTCTTCTTTTATATTTTTGCCTGTATCTTCGCTTTGCTCAAATCCTCCACCAAATGCTTTGATTACATCTACTATGGAATTAGCATAAGAATATTTAGTATTATTAAAAGCAACCGCAGCATTAAGCCAATTTTGACGTGACTCTAAATAATCTTGCAAAGACATTTCTCCTATATCATAGCGTTCTTTAGCAATTTCATAGATTCTTTTGTAAGATTGTTCGCTTGCTTGTGCATTATCGTATTGTAAGCGTATAGTTTTTCTAGCTACTAAAGCATAGCGAATTTCTCCAAAAGCAGTAATCAAGGTATTTTGATAATTTACAAAAGCTTCATCTTTACTAAGCTTGGCTAAATTTATATTTTGGTAAATTTCACCCCAATGAAAAATAGGCAGAGTAAAGTTTCCACCTATATTCCAAGTTTTAGAACCTCCTTTAACCAAGGTATCTAAATCCCCGCTTTCAAATCCCAATAATCCTGTTAAAGAAAGGCTAGGCAAGAAAGCCGTGCGAGATACTCCAATAAGATAATTTTGCTGAGTTAATTTTTCTAAAGAAGAGGCAATATCTGGACGTTGAAGCAAGATGGTACTTGAAATTCCAGTTGGAATGTCAAATTCTTTAAGATTAAAAACTTGATAGTTTTGATTTTTGTAAAGTATGTCATTTAAATCATTTGAAGTTAAAATTTTTAAAGCTTTAAGGTAATTTTCTTTATTTAATTTTGCTTCATTATATTGCAAAGCTATACTTTCTAAGTTTGCTCTTGCTTGAGCAAGTTCATATTCACCTACAGCGCCAACTTGAAATTTTTCATCATTAATCCTATAAATTTCTTTTGCAGATTCATAGGCTTCTTTAAGAGCATTTTCATTTTCATAAGCATTTACAAGATTGAAATAAGTTTGAACCGTATTTGAAATAACAGAAAGTCTTGCAGCTTCATAATCATACTCACTTGCTTTAAAGCCTGATTTTGAGGCGCGATATGTATCGCGATATTTTCCCCAAAGATCGATTTCATAGCTTAAATTAAGCCCCATTTTAAAATCATTACCGTAACTTACTTCCCCGGTTCGATTGCTTGGAGCATTTATAGCTGTTTTTGAACGATTACCGCTTGCGCTACCATCAAATTTTGGCAACAAACTGCTAAAATCTATACCTAATTGAGCAGCAGCTTGTTCCATGTGTATGAAGGCAAGTTTTAAATCATTATTATTTTTAAGTGCTAAATCAACCACTTTATTTAAATTTTCATCATCAAAATCTTTCCACCAATTTTTTGTGATAGAGCTATTGTTTTCTTTTTCCCAGGATAAGGCTCCAAACTTATTATCAATGCTATAGTTTGCTTCGGGAATATTTAAATTTGGACTTAAAGAGCAAGCTGAAATCAAAAGAGTAAAACTTGCTATAGCGCTAATTGAAATTATTTTATTCATGAACCTTACCTCTTTTTTTATCTAGCCATTCATTAAAATTTTCTAAAAGATAGAAAAATAAAGGCACAAAGAATATCGCTAAAGTTGATGCTGCGATCATTCCACCAATAAGCCCTGTTCCTAAAGAGTGTCTTGAAGCACTTCCTGCTCCTGTTGCGAAAATCATTGGCAAGACCCCAAAAGTAAATGCCAAAGAAGTCATTATGATAGGACGAAAACGAAGTTTTGCTGCTGCAACAGCTGCTTCAAAAACTCCTTTGCCTTTTTTAAAGCGCTCTTCCATTGCAAATTCTACGATCAAGATAGCATTTTTAGCTGAAAGTCCAATCAAGAGCAAAAGTCCTGTTTGAAAATATATATCATTGCTAAATCCTCTTAAATATACCAATAAAAATGATCCAAATACCGCAAAAGGCACAGCTGTTACAACTGCTAAAGGTATAAGCCATCTTTCATATTGGGCAGCTAGAATTAAGAAGACAAATATCATCCCTAAAGCAAAAGCATAGCTTGCTGTTCCTTTGCTAGAAACTTCTTGATAGGCTGATCCACTCCAAGCTATGGAATAATCATCCCCTAAAGTTTCTTTTGCTACTTGAGCGATCGCTTCTATAGCTTGACCTGAAGTATAACCTGGTGCGGGTTGACCTTGAACTTGTGCCGCTGGGAAAAGGTTGAATCGTTTTACATCATCAGGCCCTGAACTTCTTTGTAAAGTTAAGAAAGAATCAAGTGGTATCATTTTTCCATCGTTTGATCTTACAAAAATATTTTTTAATGCATCTTGTGTATTTCTAAAATCACCTTTTGCACGGATATTTACTTGGAAGTTTTTGCCTAACATAGAAAAATCATTAACATAATAAGTGCCTATAGTTGCATTCATTGTGTTAAAAACATCTTGCATGTTAAGATTGTAGTGTTTTAATTTATCTCTATCAATTATAAGCTTGTATTGAGGGAAAGTTGTATCAAGGGTTGTTCTTACTCTTGATAGTTCTTTTCTTTGGTTGGCTACAGCAACAAGTTTATTTACATCTTTTTGTATTTCATCATAACTTTTTCCACTTTTGTTTTGAACATACATTTCAAAACCACCTGTGATGCTTAATCCAGGTATAGGAGGTAGGCCTATAAATATACTTGAAGCGTTGCGATCAAAAGCAAATTTTTTATTAAGTTCCATGGCGATTTCATCAGCACTCACATTTCTATCTTTCCAATCTTGCAAGCCTATAAACATTGCAGCAGCGTTTTCTTTTAATGAGCTTGTAAAAAGATCAAATCCTATCATAGCCATTGCATCTTTAATTCCATTGGTTTTTAAAACTTCTTGACTTATATGATCAACTTCTGAGATTGTTCTATGAAGTGCTGAAGCCGAAGGAAGATTAATAATGCCAATCATCAAACCTTGATCTTCTTCAGGAACTAAAGAGCTTGGTACAGCTTTATAAAGATAAAAAATTGCTCCAAGCATAATACAAAAAATTAAAACAAAGCGAATGGTTCTTTTTAAAATATATGCTACTCCTGTGCTAAATACAGAAGTACTCCAATCAAAAAAATCATTAAATTTCTTTACAAATTTAAATGGCTCTCCTTCATTACGTCGTAAAAAGAGTGCACATAAAGAAGGTGTTAAAGTAAGAGCAACAAAACCTGATATGGCTACAGATATTGCTAAGGTAAGGGCAAATTGTCTTTGAATTTCTCCAACAAAACCTGATATAAAAGAAACGGGTATAAAAACAGCACAAAGTACAAGAACAATTGAAATAACCGGAGAGCTAACTTCTTGCATCGCTTGGATAGCAGCATCTTTTACGCTTATTTGTTCATTTTCGTGTAAAATCCTATCGATATTTTCCACAACTATAATCGCATCATCTACAACAATCCCTATAGCTAAAATCAAGGCAAAAAGCGTAAGCAAGTTAATACTAAAGCCTAAAACATAAAGTCCAGCAAAAGTTCCTAATAATGAAACAGGTACTGCTATCATAGGAATAAGCGTTGCACGGAAATTCTTTAAGAACATATACATAACAATGATAACTAAAATTAGAGCTTCAACAAAAGTTTTAATTACTTCTTTGATTGATTCTATCACAAATTTTGTTGTGTCGTAAGGAATTTTATATGTTAAACCTTTTGGGAAATTTTTTGAAAGTTCTTGCATTTTAGCCTGGACAAGTTCTGCTGTATGCAATGCGTTTGCCCCTGATTGAAGATTGATTATAATCGGAACTGCATCATTGCCATTTAATCGTCCTTGTGAGCTGTATTGCTGTGATCCTATTTCTACATCAGCTATATCTTTAAGTCTTAAAAATGATCCATCATCATTTGTTCTTAAAATAATATTTTCAAATTCGCTAGGATTTTGTAGTCTTCCTTGCATAGTGATTGAATAAACATAAGGGGATTTTTGAGTTACGGGCTCTTCGCCAATTTTACCAGTTGCGTATTGAGCATTTTGGTCATTAACCGCAGAAATTACATCAGTAGCTGTGATTCCAAATTTATTTAATAAATCAGGTTTTAGCCAAATTCTTAAAGAATAATTACGATTTCCTATAGCGTTTGCATCCCCAACTCCCGGAACCCTTTTTAACTCATCTAAAACATTTAAAGCGATGTAGTTGTATACATCCACTGCACTCATTGAACCATCATTTGAATACATAGAAATTGCAGCAAGTGTTGCTGAAGAAGTTTTTCTAACAGTTACTCCAAGTTTTTTAACTGCATCTGGCATTTTTGCAGTTGCAGCTGAAATTCTATTATTAACATCTATAGTGGCTTGATCGGGATCTGTGCCGATATCAAAATAAACAGTCAAACTCATAGTTCCTGAAGAACTTGAAGTTGAATCCATATAAATCATATTATCTGCACCATTGATTGCATCTTCGATAGGACTTGCAACCGTTGAAGCAATGGTTTGTGCATCAGCTCCTGTGTAAGTTGCGCTTACCTTAACCGTAGGAGGAGTTAAAGAAGGATATTGTTCTATGGGTAAATTTGTAAGACCGATGACTCCAGCTAAAGAAATGATAATTGCAACAACTGAAGCAAAAACAGGTCTTTCGATAAAAAATTTAGAAAACATTATTGTGCTCCAATTTCTTTAACTTCGCTACCAACTTGAATTTTTTTAAAGTTATCTAAAATGATTTTATCGCCATTTTGTAATCCTTTGTCAATGATAGCGTATTCATTGTTTTGGTAGCTTATATGTACAGAAGATTTTTCTACTTTTCCATTTTTAACAAGAAGAACATAAACATCATTTTGATCTTGTTTAATAGCTATTTGAGGCACTTTAAAGCCATTTTTTTGTATAAAACCTTCTGAAGTAATTGTTGCAAAAGCACCCGGTAAAAGTGTTGAGTTGTTGTTATCAAATACAGCTTTGGCTTTTACTGTTCCACTATTAGCATCTATAACGGAATCAATAAAATAAAGTTTGCCTTGAACGGTTTCTCCATTAAGATTTAAATTTGCATGAATGCTGTCTAAATCCCATTTTCCGCTTTGAGTATTGCGGACTAAATTTAGTTTATCTGTATCTGAAATAAAGAAATCTGCGTAAATAGGATTTAAATTTGTAACTCTAACTAGTTCAGTTGTTGAAGCACTTACATAATCCCCTATATTAACTAAAGCATCTCCTATAGTACCATCAAAAGGAGCTTTTATTTCGGTATGATCTAGATCAATTCTTGCATTTGCAAGTTGTGCTCTAGCAGTTGTTAGACTAGCTTTTGCATTATTAAATGTAGCAAGAGAAGAGTCGTATTCTTTTTGAGAGATTGCATTTTTGCTAAAAAGAGCCTTGGAACGATTAAAATCCTTGCTCGCGTTTTCAAAAGTTGCCTTAGCCATTAAAGCTTGTCCGTAAGCTGAATCAACGCTAGCTTTAAATTTATCTTGCTCTACAATAAATAATGTCTGTCCTTTTTTTACCTTATCTCCAGCCTTAAAAAGTTTATTTACTATTACGCCACTAACTTGAGGTTTTATAATAACATCATAATCACTGACAAGTTTAGCAGGATAAGTAAAACTAAGTGGCAAATCTTCAGATTTAGCACTCATTGTCGTTACAGGTTGAGGCGGCATTTGTATTTTTGGTGCTTCTTCTTTGCTACAAGCAGTGAGTAAAAGCACAACACTTAAAGCTAAAATAGTATTGTTTTGAAATAATTTCATGGTTTTACCTTGAAAAATTAAATTAAAAATTGTAATATTTATTACAAAAATTTTTGGCTAATTATATCTTAATTTTGGTTAATAAAATTATTTTTTAAGCTTTGGAGCCATTGATCCCATTTAGAAAAACGTTTACAACAAATTCAACATGTTCTTTTTGTTCTTTTTTATTTTTCAAAGGAGCATTAATTAAAACATTAAGATGATGATAAGGTTCTTTTAACATAGTGCAAAAAAGAACAGCAAGTTTTTCTGCGTTTTTTTTCATATAAGAATTATTTTGTTGCTTAAAAAAATCCATAAGTATGTTATAGGAAAAATTTTGTTGATTGTTTTCTATCCAATTAGCAAGGTGTCTATCTTTATCATAAACTTGAGAATAAACAATTTTACCAAAAGCTACAGCTTCTGGTTGATTAAAAATTTCTATAAAAGTTAAACCAAAAGAAGTTAAAATTTCTTTTAAAGTACCATTTTCAATTTCTTGTGTTTTGGAATAAATAAGATGAAAATGTTTTTTACATATGTCATCTAAAATTTCAAAGAATAATCCTTCTTTGCTTTTAAAACTATTATAAATATTAGAATAAGATCCTCCGGATAATTTAATAATATCACTCAAACTTGTTTCTTGGTAACCTTTTGTTAAAAAAAGCTCTAAGGCCACTGCTTTGATTTTCTCTTGTCTAGCTAAAACTTTTTGTGATGGTGTTCTATTTGAGTTCATTTTTTATCCTTTGTAAGAGTGTTTTTGGGGTATACAAATATACTTTTTCTAAAAACCGAAATTTTTTCATTATCTTTTGCATAAGCTTTTATATGTAAAGGAAAGATTACATCTTTTTTATCGTTGTTTGCTAAATTTTTTGTAGCTTTGATAACAACTATTTTTTTAACTTGTTCTCCTGCTTTTAATTTAAAAGGTTTGTTTGGTCTTATGATTTCAATTCCATCATTTATTCCTTCTAAATTTGCTGTAAAATAATATTCATGAGGTTTAGAATCTGTATTTTGAAACAAAAAGGTATAAGCATTTGAAATGACTAATTTACCTTTAACATTTGAAATATTATATAATTCACTACTACGATTGATATTTAAAAGCATGCTTTCTTTTTTGCTTCCCATGATAATTAAAGCCAATAAAGCAATTAAAAGAACTATAAAATATGCTATCGTTCTAAATCTTAAATAATGAACCTTAGAACGCGTTTCAATAGCTTTTGCACTTGTCCAATTGATCAAACTTGGACGATTAAATTTGCTTTGTACCTTAGAACAAGCATCGGCACATTCAAGACAATTAATACATTCAAGTTGCATTCCTTTGCGTATGTCAATATGAGTTGGACAGATGCTAACACAGGCTTCACAACCTATGCATTCTCCTTCAGGCGGTTTTTTATGAAGTTTGATGTGTCCATCATAAATCAAACCCCCGCGTTTTTCATCGTAGATCACTTGCATTGTATCATGATCAAACATTACAGATTGTATTCTTGCATAAGGACAGACATAAATACAAAATTTTTCTTGTAAATAGGTAATATCCAAAGTAAAAAGTAAGCTAGCACAAAATAAAACTCCAAGTAAAAGTAGATGCTCACCAGGATTTTGAATATAATTGAAAAAATCTTCAGGAGGAATAAAGTACCAAAGTAAATTACTAACAGCAACTAAAGATATAAAATAAAAAATTATTACTCCAAGAAATTTTTTAAAATATTGTCCCTCATATTCTTTTTGTTTGTTATTGATATTTTTGCGAATTTTAAGAATTTTAGTTTGTATGATATCTCTATATATAACTCTAAAAATTGTTTGTGGACAACTCCAAGCACACCAAATTCTTCCACCTAAAGTTGTAATAAAAAAAATAAATAAAAAAAGAAATATAAGAATAAAAGGCATGAGATAAAATTCTTGTGTTGAAAAAGAAATAAAAAATAGGTTTAATTTAGAGTGATCAAAACTTAAAAGAAAAAAATGATTTTCATTAATTCTTATGAAAGGTAGAGCAAATATGACAATACTTGCAATTAAATATATAAAATATCGTTTTTTTGTATAGTTTGTAATGTGTCCTTGCATTTTTAGACCTTAATTATAATTTTTAGCACTTTGTAACTAAGGATTATAGCTGATAAAAACTAAAACAATTTTTAAATGCTTTCTAAGTTAGAATTAATAAGAAGTGTTTTATAATTATATTTCACAACAAAAATTTACACAGAAAGGTGGTGAGGACTGTGCCAGGAATCAAGGTGCATCCTAACGAGTCTTTTGATGAAGCGTATCGTAAATTCAAAAAACAAGTAGATAGAAATCTAGTTGTAACTGAAGTAAGAGCAAGAAGATTTTTCGAGCCTATGACTGAAATTCGCAAAAAACAAAAAATTTCAGCACGCAAAAAAATGCTTAAAAGACTTTATATGCTTAGACGCTACGAGTCAAGACTCTAACCCAAAAGCCCGAAAGGGCTTTTTTTATATCTGCAAACTTCATTTGGTATTAAAAAGTATTTATTATTTTTTGTTAAAATTTCTAATCTAGATTTTCTGTTTTTAGGATAAACTTATGAAAAAAATCAAAAAAATCATTCAAATTGGTATGATAGGTGGTTTAGCAGCTGTTGCTGGAGGTGCTTTAGCAGGTTGTGGAAGTAATAATGACAATGCAGATACTTTAAATCAAGCAGCTAATGCTCAAGGAGCTTTTGTAATTATCGAAGAAACAGCTCCAGGGCAGTATAAAATCAAAGATCAATATCCAAGTGATGAAACAAGGGTAGTTTTAAAAGATCTTAATGGTACAGAAAGAATTTTATCTAAAGAAGAAATGGATGCTTTGATTAAAGAAGAAGCAGCTAAAATTGATAATGGAACTTCAAATTTAACTAAAGACAATGGACAAATCAGTAGCGGAGGATTGAGTTTAGGAGAAACTTTACTTGCAAGTGCTGCAGGTGCTATTTTGGGAAGTTGGATAGGTTCAAAACTTTTCAATAATCAAAATTTTGCTAATCAACAACGCGGTGCTTTTTCAAATCAAAGTGCTTATCAAAGAAGTGTGAATAGTTTTAATAAAGCAGGCTCAACGAGTTCTACCTCAAGCGCTAAAAAATCAGGCTTTTTTGGTGGAGGCTCTAAAGCTGCAAGTTCTAGTTCTTCTTTTGGTTCTTAAGGATAAATAATGCAATTATTACAAGTAGACAAACTTCAAAAAGATTATTTAGAAAATATAGGTTTTTCTTGGCATACAGATGAAGATGGAAGTGATTATATTAGCAATAAGTTAGTTTGTGTTAAGGAAAGTGAAGCTAATGCTTATTATGAAGCGGTAAATGAGCTTTATGATATGTTTATTGCTGCAGCGCAAGAAGTGATTGATAATGATCGTTTTGATGAGCTTGGAATTCCTTTTAATCTTATTGATGCGATTAAGATGAGTTGGGAAAATGAGGTTCATTGGCATTTATATGGGCGTTTTGATTTAGCGGGTGGACTTGATGGTAAGCCTATAAAACTTATAGAATTTAATGCTGATACCCCTACTGCTCTTTTTGAAAGTGCGATTTTACAATGGGCGCTTTTAAAACAAAATGGAATGGATGAAAGCGCACAATTTAACAGCATTTATGAAAGTTTGATGGATAATTTTAAAAGACTTATTACCCTTGATGAAAGTGTTGAAGGGTTTGAAGAGCATTATCAAGGATGGAAAATTCTTTTTTCAAGTGTTGCAGGAAGCAAAGAAGAAGAAATCACTACAAAATTACTTTCTCATATAGCCAATGAAGCAGGTTTTCAAACTAATTTTTCCTTTGTAGATGAGGTAGAATTTAGTGAAGAAGGAATTTTTAAAGAGGGTGAAAATTATGAGTATTGGTTTAAGCTTATTCCTTGGGAGGATATAGCTATAGAAGAGGGTGAACTTGCTATGCTTTTAACTCAGATCATGCGTAATCAAAGAGCGATTATTTTAAATCCTGCTTATACGCTTTTATTTCAATCTAAGGGAATTTTAAAAATTTTATGGGAGCTTTATCCAAATCATCCATTACTTTTAGAAACAAAAGATACTCCTTTAGAGGGTAAAAATTATGTTAAAAAACCTGTTTTTGGTAGAGAAGGCGCAAATATAAGTATAATTAAAGATGGAAAAACTTTGCATGAAAATGTAGGTCCTTATGGGAATAATAAGGCTATTTATCAAGAATATGTAGAGTTTAATTCATGTGAAAACGAATACTATCAAGCAGGTGTTTTCTTTGCCTATGAAGGGTGTGGCTTAGGATTTAGAAAAGGTGGTCTTGTGCTTGATAATTATTCTAAATTTGTAGGACATATTATAAAGGATTGAAAAATGAAAATTGTTTGTTTAGATGCGGCAACTTTAGGGGATTATGATTTAAGTGTTTTTGAAAAATTTGGTTCTTTACAAATTTATACTACAACAAATAAAGAGCAAACCATAGAGCGTTTAAAAGATGCTAATGTCGCCATGACAAACAAGGTTGTAATTGATAAAGATGTGATTGATGCTTGTAAAAATTTAAAACTCATTTTAGAAACTGCTACAGGGGTTAATAATATCGATATTGAGTATGCTAAAGAAAAAGGTATTATTGTAAAAAATGCTGCTGGGTATTCTACTATGAGCGTTGTGCAACATACTTTTGCGTTTATGTTTGCTTTTTTAAATCAAGTGCTTTATTATGACAAATGGAGTAAAGAGGGTAAATGGTGTGAAAGTCCTATTTTTACAGATTATAGCAGAATTTTAAATACCTTAAGCGGTAAAAAACATGGTATTATAGGCTTAGGAACTATAGGTAAAGAAGTGGCAAAAATTTCAAAGGCTTTTGGAGCTGAAATTTATTATTGTTCTACGAGTGGAGCTAATAAAAACGCAGATTTTATACATTTAGAATTAAAAGATTTATTAAAAACTTGTGATATTATAAGTATCCATGCACCTTTAAATGAAAAAACTAAAAATTTACTCACCTTTGAAGAATTAAAGATTTTAAAAGATAATGCGATTTTGATTAATATAGGAAGAGGTGGGATTGTCAATGAAAATGATTTAGCTAAAATCATAGATGAAAAAAATATTCGTGTAGGGCTCGATGTTTTAGAAATTGAACCTATGATGAAAAATCATCCGCTTTTAAGCATTAAAAATAAAGAAAATCTTATTATCACCCCTCATGTTGCATGGGCGAGTAAGGAAGCTTTAAATGCTTTAATGGATATAGTTTATAATAATTTAAAAGAATGGATAGAAAATGGCAAGTGAACATAGTTTTGATATTTCAGCAGCTTTAGATAAGCAAGAGTTAAAAAATGCTTTTGAACAAGCTAAAAAAGAACTTGATAGTCGTTATGACTTAAAAGGAATTAAGTGTGAGATTGATTTAAGCGAAAAAGAGAGTATTTTTAAACTCAGTTCTTCTAGTGAAGGAAAACTTGATGTTCTAAAAGATATAGTGATTTCTAAACTTATCAAAAGAGGAATTAATCCTAATGCTATTAAAGAGCTTTCTCGTGAAAGTGGAGCAATGTTTCGTTTAAATTTGAAAGCAAACGATGCTATTGATAGTGAAAATGCTAAAAAAATCAATAAAGCTATTAAAGATAGCAAGCTTAAAGTTAACTCTTCGATTCGTGGTGAAGAAATTCGTGTTGTAGCAAAACAAATCGATGATTTACAAGCTGTGATGAAGCTTGTAAAAGAGCTTGATTTAGAGTTAAATGTCAGTTTTAAAAATCTCAAATAAGGTTAAATTTGAAACATTGTTTAGCTCTATGTTTTGTTTTTTTTCTTTGTGCTTGTAGTGTGAAAAATCAAAATTTTTCAAGTCAAAGCTTGATGGTTTTGATTGCTTCTCCTATGATAAAAATCAATGATGCAGCTTTTTTAAAAAAAGAAAATAATGCTTTAAATTTAGAAGTTTATAAACTAGGGCAAGCTTTTTTTGAACTCAAAATCAAGGATAAAATTTGCATCAATGCAGTGTGTTATGATAAAAAAGTGTTTAATCAAAAATTTTTTAAAAATGTATATTATGATGATATTTTAAGTGATGTTTTAAAGGCAAATGCTTTATGGCAGGGTAGAAATTTAGAAAAAACTGATTGTGGTTTTGAACAAAATTTAAAAGCAAAAAATTATGAAATTTTTTATCAAGTTTGTGATAATAAAGTAAGTTTTTTTGATAAAATTTCACATACTAAAATTATCTTAACGCATATTCAAAATTGAAGGATAGAGTTTGAAATTTTTTTTACTGGTATTTTGCTTTGTCAATCTAGCTTTAGCACAAGTTTATAAAGGTGAATTGTATTTTTATCATTTGCAAGATAAAGAAATTTTTGCCATAGTTTATGATAATGCACCTATGACTCCACTTTTTGACAGGGATAAAAATCAAACAAGTTCTAGTTTTTTAATTATTGATGATATAAATGGAAATTTAGAGATTCCGCTCGTTAAGACAAATGATTTTTGGCAGGATGAGCGTAAAAAATATAAAATCAATTCTTCTAAAATGCTTACATATGATAATAAAAATTTTCAAGGAGAAAATTTAGGAACAACTACTTTAGAACTTGTTGAAACGCAAGATGGCATTCGTATAAAGCGTAGTCTTGATTTTATAGGTTTTAATGATGATTTTAAAGAATTTCATCCTGTTCATAAGGGTGTATTTAGTTTTGAACAAATTCGCCAAAAACCTATTTTTTTACAAGATGGAAAAATTAGTTTTGAAGAATGGTATTATTTTTATGAAGATGGTATGAGTCGTGCTATTTTAGAGTTAAATAATTTTGTTTATGATATTAATGCTCACGCATTTGTAAAACTAAATGATTTGTATAATACTGAAAATCAAAAATTTCAAAATCTTTTACATGAGAAGCTTAAAAATACATGTGATGAGTGTTTTGAAGATCTGCAAAATCTACAATTTAATAATAATTTTTTGTTTAATAATGGAAAACTAAAAATTTGTTATCTACCTTTTGAAGGTCATTTTTTAGATGAAAATATTTGCGTAGAATTTAACGAAGATGAGCTTAAGGAATTTAAAAAATAATGGAAAAATTAAAAAATTTTTTAAGTTTAAAAAATATAGAAGATACTCAAATTTATAAAGAGCTTAAGTGTGCTAAAAATGAGGCTTTGATTCTTAGAGAACTTTGTAGAAATTATGTCGTTTCTATTTCTTCTATCAATGCCTTTACTTTATTATCGACAATTTTTGGAAATGATAAGTATCTTTATCTTGATGCTTTGGAGGATTTAAAAAAACTTATCGAAAGAGGTTTTGTAAATCAAAATTCGAGTTTTTTTAAAAGTTTAGAAAATAATAAAACTCAAACATTAACTCTTGCCTTATTGCAAAGTGAGCTTAGTCTAAGTGAATATTTTTTAGAATTTTTAGAAGCAAAACCTCGTTTAAACTTTGAGAAACAAGAGGCTTATGCAGATTATTTAGAATATTTAAAAGATGAATTTGTGCGTATTCAATTATACGAAAGATTAAGTTTTATACAAAAAAGTGCTTATAATAGTGAAATAAAAAATCAAATTAAACTTTATGAAAAACATATCAAAGAAAGATTAAAAAAAAGTAAATTTTATAATGTATTGGCTGATATTTTTAAAGAATACAATCTTGAACATAAAGAACAAATTATTTTTCTAGCACTTTTAAAAGAAGAATACGCCTTAAGTAATGAAAGTTCGATTTCTAGA
This sequence comes from Campylobacter sp. BCW_4338, assembly GCF_001763255.1. NCBI lineage: Bacteria > Pseudomonadati > Campylobacterota > Epsilonproteobacteria > Campylobacterales > Campylobacteraceae > Campylobacter > Campylobacter sp. BCW_4338. The sequence goes on along the minus strand of NZ_MJYJ01000041.1, from coordinate 51,401 downwards.
GAAATGAATTCTTTACTTTCTTTAATCAGTGAAAATGATTTAGAAAGGCATAAAAATAAAAAACTATTACAAGAAAATGCTCCTCTTTTAAACTTAATCGAGTATGATGAATATTTAAATGCTTTTGGAGATATTTCTAAAAGTTTTTTTATTATTGATGAAATTTTACAAAGAATTATAAATTTTGAACCAAAACAAAGTAAAAAAATCAAAATTGAAAGTGTTTTAAAAGATCAAGATATTTTCGAGCTTATAGAACCAAGCACTGACATCAATGATATTATTATGCCTGAAAATACAAAAGAGCTTTTAGAAAATATTTTAAAACAACAAGATAAAAAAGTCCTAGAAAGACTTCATTCTTGGGGTATAAAGAGTAATAAAAATATAGAAGCTAAAATTATTTTTTATGGTCCTGCTGGTACTGGAAAAACTATGTCAGCTTTAGCTATGGCTAAATCAATGAAAAAATCTGTTCTTAGTTTTGACTGTTCTAAAATTTTGAGCAAATGGGTTGGAGAGAGTGAACAAAATGTAAGAAAAATTTTTGATACTTATAAAAATATCGTGCAAACTTGCAAACAAAGTCCTATTTTACTTCTCAATGAAGCCGATCAGTTTTTAAGTACGCGTGTAGATGGAAGTAGTGGTAGTGATAAAATGCATAATCAAATGCAAAATATATTCTTAGAGCAAATTGAGCGTTTTAGTGGTGTGATTATCGCTACGACAAATTTTTTAGAAAGCTTAGATAGTGCATTTTCAAGAAGATTTGATTATAAGATAGAATTTAAAAAACCTGATTTTAAAGATAGGCTTAAAATTTGGGAAAAATTTCTACCTAAAAAAGCATTATTTGAAAAAGATTTTGATATAAATATTTTATCAAATTATGAATTAAGTGGAGCACAAATTTTAATGGTGGTGAAGAATACAGCTTTGAAAGTAGCTGTATCACAAGATGGGGTTTTTAAAATGCAAGATTTTATAGAAAGCATACAAAAAGAATTAAATTCAAGTTTTGATAAAAGTAAGATTGTTGGATTTTAACTTTTTTAATGTTTTTGTATAGCGAACTATAAAATAAAACAAAGCTATAATTAAAGCACTCCATTCCCAAAACATAGGAATTTTTGGGGTTAAAAAATAATGATAACTTGCCAAAACTAAGCATAAATATCCTAGTTTTCTGATTTTACTAAGTTTTTTAAAGATTTTAAAAGAACTTAAAAGCATTAAAAATATGATTAAAAATGCGATAAATCCACTTGCTTCTAATAAACGATGTGAAATATCATCGAAAAGCCTTAAAATTTGAGCATTTCTATCAAAAATAAAATAATTTAAAAAGTGCAAAATCGCCCAAAAAGCTGCAAAAATACCTAAAATTTTAGGATAATTTTTTGTTTTTTTAAATTTAAGCAAAGAAAATAAAAGACTTAAATTTAAAAAGATCAAAGCAAATATTCCGGTGTAAATATAGGCTTCTTTTACAAAATCAAAGGCTTTTATGATGCGATAAAAGCCATAGATTAAACTTATGATAAAGCTAAAATAAGCAAGAAATTTAAAGTATTTTGTCTGCATTAAAAATTCACTTTCAAGTCCATGTTTTTATATAAACTTGCTACTTCTTTTTCATAGTCATTAAACATTAAAGTAGGCTTGGTAAAGAAGTCTCCTAAAGCCCTCTCGTTAGCTTGAGACCATCTAGGATGAGAGACATTAGGATTGACATTGGCATAAAAACCATATTCGTTTGGAGCGTAACTTTCCCAAGTGGATTTAGGCTGTTCTTTGGTAAATTCTATTTTAACTATGGATTTAATACTTTTAAAGCCATATTTCCAAGGGACAACAAGGCGTATTGGAGCGCCATTTTGAGGCTTTAAGGCTTTTTTATACATTCCTACTGCAAGCAAGGTAAGAGGATGCATAGCTTCATCCATGCGAAGTCCTTCTACATAAGGATAGTCTATAGTTGGAAATAAAGCGTCTTGATCGGGAAATTGGCTCTTATCTAAAAGAGTGGTGAATTTAACAAATTTTGCCTCGCTTGTAGGTTTTGCCATTTCAATCAAACGACGCAATTCAAAGCCTACCCAAGGTACCACCATAGACCAAGTTTCAACACAGCGAAAACGATAAATTCTTTCTTCTAGCGGGAATTTTAAAATATCCTCCATGCTTAAAGTTAAAGGTTTTTCTATTTCTCCACTGATATCGATTTTCCAATTTTGAGTATTGAAATTTTGTGCCAATGATACAGCCTTTTTTTTATCTGTTGAAAATTCATAAAAATTGACATAATTTGTAGCCAGTTCTTCATCGCTGATTTCAAGTTTGTTTGGATTAGTATCGCTTGTGAAATTTAAAGCAGATAATTTAGAAGCAAGCACGCTTGAACTTATTAAAGCACCTGCTCCAAGTTTTAAAAAATCTCTTCTTTTTTTATATAAATTCTCAGGGGTTATAATCATAATTTTTCCTTGTTAAAAATTTTTATTATTAAAACATAACAAGGATAATGATTATTAAATTTCTTGTAGAATTTTTTCGCAAATTTTTCTAGGGTTATTATCTTTATAAATAGGGCGTCCAACTACTATAAAATCGCTTAAATTTTCTTTAGCCATTGTTAAATTAGCGACGCGTTTTTGATCATCATTTTTCTCTCCAAATGGACGAATTCCTGGAGTGAGAGTTAGGAAATTTCTTTGAGTGTGTTCTTTGATGATTTTACTTTCAAAAACAGAGCATACCATACCATCAAGTCCATTTTCATAGGATATTTTTGAAAAATTAATTACAGCTTCTTCGATTTTTTGTCTATAAATACTAAAGAAATTTTCTTCATCAAAACTCGTAAGAGCAGAAACTGCTAAAACTAAAGGTCTTTTTGAAAATTTGCTAAGCCGTGTCATAACTTCTTGCATAGCTATTTTTCCAGCACTTGCGTGGATATTGATCATATCAACACCAAGTTTTGATATTTCTTCGCAAGCATCTGCCATAGTGTTGGGAATATCATGAATTTTAAGATCAAGAAATATTTTAAAATCATCAACTTTTTTAAGTTCTTCTATGAATTTAAAACCATCTCTTAAATATGCTCTTAAACCTACTTTTAACCATATGTCTAAATTTTTTAATTCTTTAGCAAGTTGCAAGCATTCTTCTTTTGTAGAAAGATCAAGTGCGACACAAAGCTTCATTTTTTAGCCTTTATCAAGGCATCTAAAACTCCATTTATAAATTTTGGAGAATTATCATTAGCAAGTTCTTTAGCAAGTTCTATAGCCTCATTGATAACAATGGCGCTAGGAGTATCGGTAAAAAGTAACTCATAAGCTCCAAGTCTTAGTATAGCTCTTTCTACATGTCCTAAAGCTGTAATTTGATTATCATTTAGAAATGAATTTAAGGTTTCATCAATATTGTTTAAATTGTCTAAAATTCCATGATATAAATTTAAAGTAAAATTTTTTTGTTCATTGCGTATTTTTTTTTCATCTAAAATTTCATCTACAAAAACGTTGTTTTGAGAATTTAATTCAAAAGCATAAAGTAAGGAGATGACGCTTTGGCGAACTTGATGACGCGTTGCCATTAAAGCTCCTTGCTTAAATTTAACATCTCGATTACAGTTGTCATAGCTTCAAAGCCTTTATTGCCTGCTTTGCTTCCAGCTCTTTCTATGGCTTGTTCTATTGTATCTGTAGTTAAAACACCAAAGCTTACAGGGATATTATGATTTAAACTCACATTGGCTATGCCTTTGGTGGTTTCTGCTGAAACATAGTCAAAATGCGGAGTTGAGCCACGAATTACTGCGCCTACGCAACAAATTGCATCAAATTTTTTGCTTTCTATAGCTTTTTTTAACGCATACGGAAGTTCAAAAGCACCAGGAACAAGTATAAGGCTTAGATTTTCCTCTTTGCCTCCGTGTCTTAAAAAAGCATCTTTTGCTCCTTCTACAAGGCGATCTGTGATGATATGATTAAATCTTGCATTAATGATAGCAATTTTTGTATTTGAGTCTAAATTTAATTTTCCTTCAATAATGTTCATTTGTTTTCCTTTATGATATTTTGTATTTCTAGTAATGTATTAACGCAATTTTTAAGGCGTGTAAGATTAAGCATATTAGGTCCATCGCATAAAGCCTCGCAAGGATTAATATGTGTTTCAAAGAAAAAGCCATCTATGCCTACGGCTGCTGCCGCTCTTGCTAAAGGTTCTACAAATTCGCTTTTCCCTCCGCTACTTCCACCTGCAGCCCCTGGCATTTGTACACTATGGGTAGCATCAAAAATAACTGGAGCAAATTCACGCATGATAACTAAAGAACGCATATCTACTACTAGATTTCCATAGCCAAAGCTAGCTCCTCTTTCAGCTACAAAAACACCATTTTTTTGAGCAGCTTCATAGCCTTCATCTTCTATACCACGGGTTTGTAGAACTTTTTTAACGCTGTATTTGATATCGCTTGGGTTTAAAAATTGTCCTTTTTTGATATTAACTTTTGCCTTAGTTTTTGCTGCGGCTACAAGTAAATCGGTTTGACGACATAAAAAAGCAGGAATTTGCAAGACATCAGCTACTTCACTTACAGGGTTTGCTTGATTGCTTTCGTGTATATCGGTTAAGATTTTCATGCCAAATTCATCTTTTACGCTTTGTAAAATTTTTAATCCTTCTTCAAGACCAGGACCTCTAAAAGAATTAATACTTGTGCGATTGGCCTTATCAAAACTTGATTTGAAATAAAATTCTATATTTGGGTTTTCATTAAAATTTTTTAATTGTTCGGCAACTTTAAAAATCAAATCTTTGCTTTCTATCACACAAGGACCAGCAATGAGTATCATTTTTTTCATTTTTTTCCTTTGTTCTTAACTAAAATTAATCCACCAAAAATAATGCCTATTATACCTAAAAAAACCATAGTACTTGGTAAATTATCTCCTAAAATTATCCCAACTATCATACTAAATACCACATCAAGATAACTAACTCCAGCAACTACTCCTGCTTGTTTAGCGATACCATAAGCTTTAGTGACATGAATTTGATAAATGGTGCCTAAAGTTCCCATAATGGCAATGATAAGCCAAGCTGTAAGACTTGGCATCACAAAAGGTGCTAGAATGAAATCTAAATGTAAAGAATCAAGATGCTGTGGTTCAAAAAATTCAGCACTGATCATAGAAATTAAAGGCATTAAGGTTCCTAAAAGGATAAAAGAAAAGGCAATTTGTTCTGTAGTGTAAGATTTTCTAAGTTCTCTTACACTTGTAAGAGCTAAAGCAGCTAAAAATCCACTCGTGATACCTATAACTGAATTTTTTAAATCAAAGCCTGAATGATTTAAATTATGAGCCCAAGGCTGAGCGATTAAAAGTACTCCACCAAATGCTATTAAAATTCCTATCCAGCCTTTGATGCCAATATTTTCTTTAAAAACAACAAAAGCTATTAAAGTAATAAAAATAGGAGCAGTTTTTTGAAAAGCAAAAGCTCCACCTAGTGTAATATTTGAAACATTATAGAAAAACATATATAGTGAAAGCGTGCCTACTACTCCACGAAATACCAAGAGCCAAAAATGTCCCCCTTCTTTATGTGCCTTAGATCGTTTTAAAAGATAGACTATGAAAAAAATTCCTATAATATTTCTAAAAAACATAATTTCTATAGAACTCATTTCCTTGCTAAGAATTTTTGCACAAGCTCCCATAAGTGCAAAGTCCAAACATGCTAAAATCATGAAATAAATTCCTAAATTATGCTTGATTACTTTTAGCATTTTTTTTCCTTGACTAAAATCTGGGTTAATTCTAGTCTTTTTTTGCTTAATATTAAGCCAAATTTTATATAATTTTAAAAATATAATTTTCTAGGAAAAAAATGCAAAGCATCATACTTATAGGTAAGCCAAATGTTGGTAAATCAAGTCTTTTTAATAGAATGGCAAGACAAAGAATAGCTATTACAAGTGATATTTCAGGTACAACTAGAGATACAAATAAAACAGAAATTCATATTCATTCAAAAAAAGCCATGCTTATTGATAGTGGAGGGCTTGATGAAAGTGATGAACTTTTTAAAAATGTGAAAAAAAACACTTTAAAAGTAGCCAAAGAAAGCGATATCATACTTTATCTAGTTGATGGAAAATTAGCGCCTGATGATGAGGATAGACAGTTTTTTTATTCTTTAAAAAAACTTGGAAAACCTATAGCCTTAGTGATTAATAAAGTAGATAATAAAAAAGATGAAGAAAGGGCTTGGGAGTTTGCAAATTTTGGCGTAAAGGAAATTTTTAATCTTTCAGTAACCCATAATGTAGGCTTAGATGAACTTTATGAATGGCTTGAAAAATTCTTACATGAAGAGTTTTTAATCCCTGATGAAGAAGAAAATTTAGAAGATTTTTTAGAACATTATGAAGAAGGAAAAGAATTTCAATTTAAAGAAGTCGATCAAAATCATATAAGAGTGGGTATTGTAGGGCGTGTAAATGTTGGAAAATCAAGTCTTTTAAACGCTTTGGTTAAGCAAGAACGCAGTGTTGTAAGTTCTATCGCAGGAACTACTATAGATCCTGTTAATGAAAGTATAGTTTATAAAGATAAAGTGATAGAATTTGTTGATACTGCAGGTATTAGAAAAAGGGGTAAAATTCAAGGACTCGAGCGCTTTGCCCTAAATCGCACGGAAAAAATTTTATCTCATTCTCAAATAGCACTTTTGGTTTTAGATGCGCATGAGGGCTTTAACGAGCTTGATGAACGCATTGCTGGGCTTGTGGCTAAGCATTATTTGGGTGTGATTATTGTTTTAAATAAATGGGATAAAAGTGAGATGGATTTTGATAAGACTGTAAAAGAATTGCGTCTTGATCGTTTTAAATTTCTAGCTTACGCACCTGTGATTAGTGTATCAGCTTTAAGTGGAAAAAGGGTGCATGTTTTACTCGATAAAATTTTGCAAATTTTTGAAAATTTCACTCAAAAAATCCAAACTTCTAAGCTTAATACTTTGATAGAAAATGCCACAAGAGCACATCCTTTGCCGCATGATTATGGGAAATTGGTTAAAATTTATTATGCAGTACAATATGACTTAGCACCGCCAAAAATTGCACTTATTATGAATCGTCCTAAGGCCTTGCATTTTAGCTATAAGCGTTATTTACAAAATCAAATCAGAAAAGAATTTAATTTCGAAGGTGTGCCTTTAGTGATTGCTTCGCGTAAAAAGGGCAGTAAAGAAAATGATGAAAGCTAAAAATATCGTTTTTATAGGATTTATGGGTTCTGGAAAAAGCACTTTAGCAAGAGCTTTGGCTAAGGATTTAGATCTTGTTTTTTTAGATAGTGATTTTTTAATAGAACAAAAATTTAATCAAAAAATCAGTGAAATTTTCGCACAAAAAGGCGAGATTTTTTTTAGAGAACAAGAGCAAAAAATGGCTGATTTTTTTAGTTCTTGTGAGAAAACTTGTATTGCTACAGGCGGGGGTTTTGTTAATGTTTCAAATTTAGAAAAAGTAGGTTTTTGTATTTATTTAAAAGCAAGTTTTGAATATTTAAAAAAGCGTTTAGACAAAGATGAAATTTCTAAAAGACCTTTATTTTATGATGAAATTAAAGCAAAAAAATTATATAATGAGCGTTTAAGCAAGTATGAACTAAAGGCAAATTTTATTTTAAATATAGAAAATAAAAATATAGATGAGCTTTTAAGCGAGATTAAAAAGGTGGTAAAATGAGAGTATTAACAGGCCTTCAGCCAAGTGGCGATTTGCATATAGGTAATTATTTTGGTGCGATTAAGCAAATGGTAGATGCACAAGAAAAAAGCCAAATGTTTATGTTTATTGCTAATTATCATGCCATGACTTCTTCTCAAGATGGAGAAAAAATTCAACAAAATTCCTTAAAAGCTGCTGCGGCTTTTTTAAGCCTTGGTATAGATCCGCAAAAGAGCGTTTTTTGGTTGCAAAGTGATGTTAAGGAAGTTATGGAGCTTTATTGGATTTTATCGCAATTTACTCCTATGGGTTTATTAGAGCGTGCGCATAGTTACAAGGATAAAGTTGCCAAGGGGCTTAGTGCTTCACATGGGCTTTTTTCTTATCCTGTTTTAATGGCAGCTGATATTTTACTTTTTGATACACAAATTGTCCCTGTAGGAAAAGATCAAATCCAACATGTTGAAATCGCACGCGATATTGCTTTAAAAGTTAATAATGAATGGGGAGAAATTTTTACCCTTCCAGAGGCTAAAGTTAATGAAGAAGTAGCTGTAGTTGTAGGCACTGATGGAGCAAAAATGAGTAAATCTTATCAAAATACTATAGATATTTTTAGCAGTGAAAAAACCTTAAAAAAACAAATTTCTTCCATAGTTACAGATAGTACCGCTTTAGAAGATCCAAAAGATTTTAAAATCTGCAATGTTTTTAAAATCGCAAAGCTTTTTTTAGATGAAGCAGGGCAAAAAGAATTACAAATACGCTATGAAAAAGGTGGTGAGGGTTATGGACATTTTAAAATGTATTTAAACGAGCTTGTAAATGCTTATTTTAAAGAAGCGAGAGAAAAATACAATGAGCTTTTAGAAAAGCCTTTGCATTTGAAAGAAATTTTAGATTTTGGTGCGACAAAAGCAAGAAAAATCGCCCAAGAAAAAATGCAAAAAATTTATGAAAAAATCGGATTTTAAGGAGTAGAAAATGCTAGATTTAAAAAATTTGCAAAATAATTTTGATGAAGTGGCTAAAAAGTTAAAAAATAAAAAAGTTGATGAAAATATCTTAAAAAAACTTGCTGAACTTTTTGCAAGTTTAAAAAAAGAAAAAACAGCTTTAGAAGAATTTCAAGCTTTTCAAAATAAATTCAGCAAAGAGCTTGCTACAGCCGAAGACAAAGAAAATTTAAAAGCAAAATTAAGCGAAAATAAAAGCAAAATTAATGAGCAAAGCGCTAAAGTAAATGCTTTAGAAAATGAGCTTGAAGAAATCGCTCATGCCATCCCAAATATTCCTGATGAGTCTGTGCCTGTGGGTGAAGATGAAGATGAAAATGTGGAGCTTAAAAAAATATTAAATCCGCCTAGCTTTGATTTTATTCCAAAAGAACATTTTGAATTGGGTGAGAGTTTAAATTGGCTTGATTTTGTGCGTGGGGTAAAAATTTCACAAAGTCGTTTTTGTGTACTTAAAAACGAAGGAGCTTTATTAAGCCGTGCTTTGGTAAATTATATGATAGATTTTAATAGAAGTCGTGGATTTGAATTTGTTAATGTGCCTTTTTTGGTAAATGGTGCTACTATGTTTGGGACAGGTCAGTTGCCAAAATTTAAAGAAGATATGTATAAAGTAGATGATGAGGATTTATATTTGATCTCAACTTCTGAAATTCCAGTAACCAATCTTTATAGTGGAGAAATTTTAGCGAGTGAAACTTTACCGATAAAAATGACTTGTTATAGTGCTTGTTTTAGAAAAGAAGCAGGCAGTGCAGGGCGTGATACAAGAGGTATTATAAGACAACACCAGTTTGAAAAAGTAGAGCTTGTAAGTATCACTAAACCTGAGCAAAGTGATAGCGTGTTTAATGAAATGCTTGAGTGTGCAAGTGATTTACTGAGTTCTTTAGGTTTAGCGCATAGACATTTGATGCTTTGCACTGGAGATTTGGGTTTTAGTGCAGCAAAAACTGTGGATCTTGAAGTGTGGCTTCCAGGACAAAATAAATATCGTGAGATCAGCTCGGTTTCAAATTGTCGTGATTTTCAAGCAAGACGCGCTAAAATTCGCTATAAAAATGAACAAGGAAAAAATGAACTCGTTCACACTCTTAATGGCTCATCTTTAGCGGTAGGAAGAACTTTGGTAGCGATTATGGAAAATTATCAAGATAAAGAAGGAAAAATTCATATTCCTGATGCTTTGAAAAAATATTTTTAAAGAGTATAGATGGCTGAACAAGAAGATATAATACTAGAAAAACCTGAAGATGGCTTAAATCAACCAAGACTCGATGAGAGTTTAGAGGGATTTAAGGGGCAAGAGGGGCAAGCTCCAGAAGATGAAGAATTTGCATCATTGCCAGAAGAATTACCTCAAGAAAATAGTGAGAGTGGTTTTAAATTTACAAGAGAAAGTGCGCCTGAAGATGTATCAACTTTTGAAGAAGTTGAAAGTCAAGAGCCTACGCCTTGGTATAAAGATCGTAAGTTTATGTCTCTTGTGGGTTTATCTTTGGGGATTATTTGTATTTTAGTTTTTACACTTTTTTATTTAACTTTTAGTGAAGGAAAAATTAAACCAGATATTATAGCTTCTAAGCCTTTAGAACAACCTGTTGTTATGCCTGATGAATCATATAAATACAATGATATGCAAAGAATTGATGGTATGATCCAAAAAGCAAATGCTTTATATTTAAAGGGTGAAGTTGAACAGGCTTTAAAAGTTTATGAGCAAGTTGCCGTATATAATGAATCTTTATCTAATTATAATTTAGGCGTTTCTCAAATGAATGAGAATAAATTCCAAGAAGCTTTTGAAAGCTTCAAGAAAGCTATAGCCAATGGAGAAAATCAAAGTGTAGCTGCTATCAATGCTGCTGTTTGTGCTTTAAAGCTTAATGATAAGGAAAAATTTAGATATTATATTGATTTAGCTCAAGTGTATCTTCCAAAAGAAGGAAAATCAAAATTATATGATTATTATTTAAGCTTGATTAATTATTACAAAGGATATTACCCTGAGGCCTTACAAATGTTACAAAGAACAGATGTGGAGCCGTATTCTGATGTTGCAAAGTATTTGTCTGCTAAAATTTATGCAAAAATGGACTTTGATTCCAAGGCTATACAGCAATTAAATTCTCAAGGCAATTTTGAATCTAGTTTATCTTTAGGTCTTTTATACGCTAGAATAGGAGAATATGCTAAAGCTAAAGTCGCTTTAAGTACAGCGATGAAAATTGAAAGAGATTTTAATCAGAGTTTAGCGGCTTTAACATTGGTTGATATTAAAACAGGAAATTATCAAGATATGTTAGCACGCTTGCAAAATTCTTATGATAATGATAAAGATAGATATAAGATTTTAGATACTTATAAAATTCAAGTTCGTTTAAATAAGGATCTTTTTAATATAGCAGTTGCTCAAAATTCTTTTTCAAAAGATTTGTTAAAAAAACAAAAAGATCAATTCGATTTACTTTTTTATTTTGCACCTTATCAAGTGTTTGATAGTAAGCAGGCTGCTTTGTATATTAAAAAAGCTAATGTTACAGATTTCGTTGATGATAGTGCTGATGCGGGAGTTTATCTTAATACAAGCAAGGCTCTTTCATCTACCAATGTAAAAATTGCCAATATTATTAACTATGCATTAAATCAGAAGTTACGCCTTGCTAACCAAGAATTTCAAAAACTTATCAAGGATTATCCAGAACATAGTATTTTACATTATAATTTGGCTTTAACCTATGCCCAAATGCAAAATTATGAACTTGCTTATAAGCATTTTTCAAGTTCATATCATCTTAATCCTAAAAATTACTTAGCAGGTGCTTTTGCTATGTTTTGTGCAAAATTAATTGATATTGATACAACTAAACTTTACAATGAAATTCTTGATAATATAGCTGCTGATTCTAATTTTAAAGCTAATATGCAAAAAAGTATGTTGTTTTTAGTTAATAATGATTATATTTCTATGCTTCCTTGTTTAGATGAAACAAAAAAAGACACGCCTTTGAGTTTGATTTTTGAAGCTATTGTTGCTAAAAATAATAACCTTAATAATCAAGTAGATGTGAAAATTGCTAAATTGCGTTCAGAGTTGCCTGAAGATATTTTGGCAAATATTTTGTATTTTAATTCTTTAAATTCAAATTTAAATATTAAAGAATATGCTCAAAATGCTCAAATTCATTTTAAAAATTTAAAACTTGATTATCGTAGTGTTTTTGGTGGGCCAAATATAGCTAGGGAATTTTATGTTAATTTAATGCATATTGCAGGGCTTTTAAATTTAGAAAGACAGAAATTTAAAGAGTTGATTAATGTTTCAGGAGCAAAAGATGAGGGTATTTTGCAAACTTTAGCTTATTTGGATATTTTTGCACAGCAATACGAGGAGGCTTATGCGCTTTACAATTCTTTGATTGATGATTATGGAGCTAAAGATACTAAAACTTTATTTTTAGCAGCCGTAGCAGCCGTAGGTGCAAATAATCCAAATTCAGCTATAGCGCTTTTGCAGCTTTCTAAACTTACAGATAAAAATAACAAAGAAAGTAAAGCAGCTCTTGGTATGTTGTATCAAGAAGTAAAGAACTATGAAGCTGCGATATCTCAGTATAAAACTTTACCTAATAATTTTAAGAGTGAATTTTTTACTTTTGATATTAATAACAACTAAAAATGCTTAGAAATTTCTAAGCATTTTTAGTTAAGCTTGAAGATCTAGAGTTTTTCCGCCTAGTTCATCAATGCGATCGCTAACTTTTTTAAGTGCCGCATCTATTGTATCTTGACTGATTTGAGGAAGTTCTCCACCCCACATTTTTTCTGCTTGCTCAAATCCTTTTTTCATACCTTCAAGACCTTTTTTCAATTTTTCAACATCGTCGCCACCGCCTTTAATAACAAAATCCGCGATGCGATTGGCTGTATTTTCCACTCCAAAAAAACCATCTTCACTTACAAGTTGTTGAAGTTCATCTGTATTCATATCAAGTGGATTTTTGCCACTGTAGCCTAAGGATGCAAAATCAATATTTGTAAGTATAGATTTCGCAGTATCTAAATTGGCACCATTTAAAAGACTATCTAGTCCAGTTTGGGCATTGCTCGAACCTATTACAGCATTCATTGTTTGCTGTTGAAACTGAACTAGGTAAATTTGTGTAATGCCCTTTCCACCAAGTGCATTTAATTTTTCAAGGGTATTTTTATCTACATCCTTGCTAGAATTAGCACTTTGAACATTTTTGTCTTTTGTGTTTTCCTTAGCATCATCTGCCTTCTTATTGCTAACTTGTGTTTGTGCCATGCTAGCGATATTTGAAAAAGTATTCACTTGCATATTTGCTCCTTTGTGTGAGGCTTTAATTTATATCGACTTTTGACTTAAAAAATTTATAAGGACATTAAATTCCTTATTTTCAAAGGAATTTAATGTTTTATTGTAGATAATAAGCAATTTGCTCTTTATTGAGAATGCGGATAAGATTGCTAGTACCTTCTACTCCTGTTGGAAAGCCTGCAGTTAGAAGATAGCATTTGTCTTCATCCATAAAACCTTTTTCAACACTTGATCTTACAGAGTCTTTTAATAATTCTGTAAGTTCATTACTTTTGTTAACCAAGATCGCAGGATTAACTCCCCAAACTATACTTAAAGAGTTTAAGGTTTTTTCAGAATGCCCTACTGCTATGATTTCTATATTTGGACGATATCTTGCAATCTTAATAGCAGATTTTCCGCTACTTGTTAAAGAAAAAATAGCATCAGCGTTAAGATCTGTTGCAAGATGAGCTGAAGAACGCATGATTTTATCTGTATTGTCTAAATCATTAAAATCATTAAATTTGTTATATGGATAGCGTTTTTCTGTTTCTATTATAGTTTGGCACATTATATCAACAGCGTTTGCAGGATCTATACCAACGGCGCTTTCTTCACTTAGCATTACTGCATCTGTTCCATCTAAAACAGCATTTGCAACATCTGAAATTTCAGCTCTTGTGGCGGTTTTGCTTTTGGCTAATGAAAAAAGCATCTGAGTTGCAGTAATAACAGGCTTAGAGGCATTGTTTGCTTTTTGTATAATTTCTTTTTGGATATTAGGAACTTTATAATAAGGTACCTCAATACCTAAGTCTCCTCTTGCAACCATTATACCATCGCTAGATTTAATAATCTCATCAATATTTTCTACTGCATCAAATTTTTCAATTTTTGCAAAAATAGATATTTTTGCGTTATTTTGTGCTAAAATTTCACGAACTTCATCAATATCGTGTGCATTTTGTACGAAAGATATTGCTAAAAAATCTACTTCATTTTTTATACCCCAAAGTAAATCATTTTTATCTTTTTGTGTAATAACATCAATATTGATTTTAGTATTCGGAAAATTAATACCTTTATTTGAGTTTAAAAAACCATCATTTTCTATAATGGTTTCAATTTTTTGATTATCTATGCTTACTACTTTAGCACGAATTGATCCATCATATAGATAAATATATTCATCAATTTTTAACATATCTAAAATGGATTTTTGATTGATGCTGATTTTATAATGATTTTGAGCAATCTTCTCCCCTAAAATTGTTTCACGATAAAAATCAAGTCTATCACCCTTTTTTAATTCAAATGGTTCTTTAAGTTCGCCTGTACGAATTTTAGGACCACTAATGTCTTGTAAAATTCCAATACGAGTATGCAATTCTTTAGCTACTCTTCTTATGGTATCTAAGTTTTTTTTATGATACTCATGTGTTCCATGAGAAAAGTTTAAACGGAAAACATTTACACCATTGATAATCATTTGGCGTAGAATTTCTTCCTTTTCACTTGCTGGACCTACTGTGGCTACAATTTTTGTTTTTTTAAGCATGGTAAACTCCTTTTGAAATTATTGTAGCTAAAAATAGAAACAAAATGATTACAATAATTCTGAAGAAAATTTATCTTCGTTAAATTCCATTCCTAGGTAATTACACACAAGCTTTGCATCTCTTTCAGCATTTCCTAAACAACTTGTTGCTCCAGGACTTGGAGTCATATTGAAAATAATACCAGGGGTTTCTGTGATGCTTGCTTCACCTAGCATTAATTCTCCTTTAGTTTTATCAATAACTTGCGGTCTTACGCCTCCAAAACCTTTCGCATAATAAATATCGCTTGCTTTAAGACTTGGGACTATTTTTTTGGCATCTTTAACAAATAAGCTTTTATCAACAAAAGGTAGTTCAAAAAGATAATTATAAAAGATGTAATTTCTAATTGTTGCATCTTTAAACATATTAAAAGTTACTTTTAAAACAGTTTTATCAAGTTTTAGCGCTTCAAAAAATTCTGGAACTGATTTTAGACCATGATAACGTTCTAGTTTTGGAATAACAAGTGCGGTAGGTCCAAAGCGAGTGTTCATATCAGCAAGTAAATCAGGATCTCCATGAAGAGCTGCAAATGGAAGTTTAGGATTTTGCACCATATAAACCTTACCATTTAAAAGTTTTTGTTTGGTTAAATAAAAACTTCCTGCAACAGGCCAACAAGACTTATCCATACCTAAGTTCATTTTATGTGCTAAATATAAAGAGTGCGCTCCAGCATTGACAACTACGCTTTTGGCATGGTATTCTTGATGATTTGAGGTTTTTAATATAAAAATATCTTCCTTTTTTTCTATGTGAATAATTTCTTGATTAAAGGCAACAAAAGTATTTTTATTTTGTTTTTGGGCTTGTTCTATTAGATTTATACTCATTTTCCCAAAATCTACAGTTGTAAAAACCTCGCCGCTTTCAACACCCATGGCGCAGATATTTTCAGGTCTATCTTGATTGCAATCTTCTCCTAAAACAACCTTGGGTTCAATTTGTTTGATTTTTGCTTTATCGAAAAATTTTATATAAGGATAAAGTTCTTTAAATTCTTCATAGCGTTTTTTCATATAATCACATTCTATATCTCCAACAGCTAGAGCCATTTTTTGATGAGAAAACATGAAATTATTTTGCGCATTTTGCATGAGTCCATATTTAACTATCATATCAGCTGTTCTTTTTACTTTTCGCGCTTTTTCTAAAGTATAATTGGTTTCAATATCTCCACAATGAATGGTTTGAGAATTACTCGTTCCCTTAGAATTTAATGTTGCAGCTGTATTATATTTTTCTATCAAAGCAATATTTTTAATATTTGTATATCTTGCAAGCTCGTAAAATAATGCTGCTCCTGAAATTCCAGCTCCGATGATAAGCACATCAAATTCTTGTTGGCTCATTGTTTTTCCTTTTTTTATTTTAATAAACTTTTTTCTAAATAGAAGTTTAATTGAATTTGTTTTACAAAAAGTTAAATTTCATTAAGGTTTGATATCAATGAGAATTTTTGTAACATTTTTAATAAAGTAAATTGGGATTTTCTTTTATAATCTTTTTCATTCCTCGAAAGATTAAAAGTTTATCATAAATTGCGTGATCGAAATAATTTGCTAAAAATTGCCCATCTCCACCAGTGAAATAAAGCTTTTTATTTTGAGCGGCATCTTTTATCAGTAGGTAAATTCCTTTAAAAACACCATAACTTAAAGCATCCATGGTTTTTTGTGGGAATGCATCAAGACTAACTTGAGTGTTAAATTCACTTTTTAATCGTGGTGAAATATGGCTATAAATTTTTTTATAATTTGCAATACCTGGCAAGATAAAACCACCAAGATGTATAGAATTAGAAATAATATCAATTGTAATAGCACTACCTGCATCTACAACAACTCCATCTTCAATAGTATAACAAGCTGCTATGCGATCGATTCCTAATCCTTGATAAATAGTATCAAATAAAAAATAAGGTTCAAGATTGATAAAATTTTTTTGATTTTTTAAATGTTCTTTGAGATGTTCATTGACATTGATATAAAAAATTTTTTGTTCATTTTTAAATTCTAAAAACTGATCTATACTAAGAGTAAAATATTTGTTATCATCTAGGAAATTAGCATTTGAATTCCCAATATCACAGAGTAGCATAGATATTAAATCCTTTCATTTCTAGATGATTTTTTGCTTTAGAGCAAAGAGAAGCCATGCTAAAAAAATATTTGTTATTTATGTTAATTTGCTGTGCTAGATTTTCTAAAAATAAGGCATCTTTCATTAAAAATTTTGTTTTTCCTGTATACATAAAAAGAATGCTATTTTGATCTTTAGCACAAATATAACTTTTTTTTCTAGTCAACATACTTAAGTCATAGGGCTTTAAATTTAATTTTAAAGCCTTTATTGTTTGTTCTAAAATTTTTATCATAGCAAATCTAAAATTTTATCTCCGTAGTAAAATTTACCATTTCCCATGAAAGAAATTTTATCAACAGCTTCTGAAAGTTTAAATACTTGTGCATTATCTAAATTTAGATTCATTTTGATAAGATAGCCTGTTTTTTCAAAAATATATAAATAATTATTGTATATATTGCTTTTTACAAAAATAGCAAATTCAAATTTTTTTTCCGCAATTTTTCTTAAGTTATAATCAGTTTTAATAATAGTGCCATCTTTTTCTAGTATAAAAATACCATCATCGCTAAGTGCAACATCTTTTATGTCAGCGTCAAGATAAAGAGTTCTAGCAGGGCTTACAACAATGATTTTTTTAGCTGTTGCTGCTATAAGTTTATCTCCGATTACGCTTAGATGGATTACATTGTTGAAAAAATTTTCTGCTGAAATAACCACATCTTTAATGATTTGAAGATTGTTTCTTGAAAGAATTAAAATTTTACCATCTAGTGTTGGATAAACGATGATATTGTCTAAAAATATAGGATTAGCGGTACGACTGTCTTGGGCTGGAGCTGAGGTTAGGGTTTGACTGAATTTAATACCCAAAGAACGATTTGCAAGAACTATGGTATTGTTTGCAAGTACAAGGGCTAAATCATCTCCATTAGAAGCTACTCCTACAACACTAGCGTCAAATTGAAAATTATAAATTTCATTATAAGAATTGTCAAAAATTTTTAAATTTCCATTGTTATCTGCAGTAAAATATTCCCCATCTTGATAAGCTAGAAGCATATAATTTTTAGGAAGTTTAAACTTGTCTATGGAGATATTATTTTTTAAGATAGCTGTATTATTGCTAAGTTTTGCAGAAACTAGATTCCAATCAACGATTTTACTTTTTAAATTGCTATTATGACTTAAATCTCCATCGGTTTGTTTTGGTTCAAAATATTGTCTTTTGGTGCCACAAGCACATAGAAATATTAAACAAAATAGTGTTAAAAATATTTTTTTCATTGTGTAATGCCTTGATAATGTTTGAGGTTTTTAGCTATTTGATTTAAACTTGAATTTTCTTTTATCTGAGAAAGTAAAACATTAGCTTCTTCGATTTTATTTTGCTCTAAAAGTTTGTAAGCTTCTAATAATTTATCATAATTTTTTAAAAATATCGATTTATCCCCTAAAGATAATGCGATAATATTTTTAAGTAAAGTGTTTGTTTGAGCATTATTATAAATTTGTTTTAGTTCATTTTGGAGAGTTGTATTATTAAAATCATTAATATTTTCTTTTAGTAAAAAGATAGCGTAAAGATTAGTATTTTTATTTTTAAGTTGTTCTAAAAGATTTTTATTGCTAGGATCTTGTATTAGATTGGCATAAATTTCATTTGCTTCTTTTGTTTTATAATCGTTTATTTTTGAGATTATAAAATTTCCAGCAAACCAAGCAACTAAAATTATCACAACAGCAGATATATAAAATTTATACTTGCGTATAAATCTCTCTCCTTTGATAAAATTTTCTATAAATTGTTCTTCTGTGTTAAGTTCATTTTTAACAGCTTTTAAATTATCTTTTAGTCCCAAAATTTATCCTTGAAAAAATATTTTTATTTTTGTATAGAAAAATTATGGTATTGTATCATATAAATTGCAAAATATCCTAAACAATTTAAAGCTTTTTATGATATAATTTTCAAAATTTTAACTTTTTTATTAAGGTTTAAGAAATGCAAATAGATGAGAAATTATTAAGCAAGCTTGAAAAATTAAGTGCTTTACAAATAACAAAAAACAGAAATGAAACCATTGTACAGTTAAGTGAAATTGTGAATTTTGTTGAAAAATTAAACGAACTTGATTTAGATTCCCAAGAGATTACTGTGAGTACTATAAAAGGTGGAGCTCCTTTGAGGATTGATGAGATAAGAAATAGCAATGTTATTGATGAGGTTTTGGATTGTGCTCCAAAAAAACAAGAACATTTTTTTGTTGTTCCTAAAATCATAGAATGATTAACTTAGCATTTAGTGCTTATTTGTAGAATAAATTTAAAACAAAAAAAATCAGAGAGTGATTGAAATGAATTTTTATTGGTTTGATGCTTTTATTTTAGGATTTACCTTGCTTTTAGGGCTTAAGGGTATTATCAATGGTTTGATAAAAGAAATTTTTGGGCTTTTGGGTATTATTGGTGGTGTTTTTATTGCTTCAAAATATGCAACTCAAGCAGCTGAATTTATACAAAGTACTTTTTATAAGATAGAAAATCAAAGCTTAGCTGGATTTGCTGGATTTTTGGCCATATTAATTATTTTTTGGATAGTTTGTTTATTGGTGGGTAATTTTCTTTCTAAG
Organism: Campylobacter sp. BCW_4338; assembly: GCF_001763255.1. Lineage (NCBI taxonomy): Bacteria > Pseudomonadati > Campylobacterota > Epsilonproteobacteria > Campylobacterales > Campylobacteraceae > Campylobacter > Campylobacter sp. BCW_4338. The sequence goes on along the minus strand of NZ_MJYJ01000041.1, from coordinate 31,977 downwards.
TTGATCAAATTAAGTGGCCTAGGTTTTTTAGATCGTATTGGTGGCTTTATATTTGGTGGGGCAAAAATCTTTTTAATTTTTGCAATTTTGGTTTTTTGTGTAGCAAGAATCGATTTTTTAAATGATAAATTAGATAATTTTGCTAAAAATAGCTATACTTTAAATTTACTTAAAGAAACGGGATCTTTTATTATGAATCAACCTTTAACAGAAAATAGTCTAGATCATGCTAGTGAAAAGTTGCAAGATATTGTAAGTGATTTAAACAATACTCAAAAAGGGGAGTGATATGCTGATAGAAAATGTGGAATATGATGTTTTACTTGAGAGATTTAAAAAAATATTAAGACAAGGCGGACTTAAATATACCAAGCAAAGAGAAGTACTTTTAAAAACTCTTTATCACAGTGATACTCATTACACACCCGAAAGTTTATATATGGAAATCAAACAAGCTGAACCTGATTTAAATGTAGGAATTGCAACTGTTTATCGTACTTTAAATTTGCTTGAAGAAGCAGAAATGGTAACTTCCATTTCTTTTGGTTCAGCAGGTAAAAAATACGAGCTTGCCAATAAACCTCACCATGATCATATGATATGTAAAAATTGCGGAAAAATTATAGAGTTTGAAAATCCTATTATAGAAAGACAGCAAGCCTTGATTGCAAAAGAACATGGTTTTAAACTTACAGGGCATTTGATGCAGCTTTATGGTGTTTGTGGTGATTGTAATAATCAAAAAGCAAAGGTAAAAATATAAATGTTTGATAATATTTTAGAGCAGCAAAGAATAGAAAAAGCTAAGGAATTAAAAAATTTAGGGATCAATCCTTATCCTCATTTTTTAGAAAAAGAAATGTCTTTAAAGACTTTTAAGGATAAATTTTCTTATATTTTAGAGCAAGTTGAAAAAAGGGATGAAAATATTAATGCTGTTGTTGCAGGACGTTTGAAACTTTTGCGTATAGCTGGGAAATCGATTTTTGCAAACATTGAAGATGAGGATACAAATTTACAAATTTATTTTAGTAAAGATAGCGTAGGCGAAGAACTTTATACGATTTTAAAAAAGAATTTAGAGGTGGGTGATATTGTTTTGATTAAAGGTTTTCCTTTTGTAACTAAAACAGGTGAGTTTAGTTTGCATGCAAGTGAAGTAAAACTCGCTACAAAAGCTATTGTTCCTTTACCTGAAAAATATCATGGATTAACAGATATTGAGCAAAGATATCGCAAACGTTATGTTGATATGATAATGAATGCCGAAGTTAGAAAAGATTTTTTAGTGCGTTCTAAGGTGGTGAGTTTGATTCGTCATTTTTTTGAAAATAAAGGCTTTTTAGAAGTAGAAACTCCTATGATGCATCCGATTGCAGGTGGAGCAAACGCTAAGCCTTTTGTAACTTTTCATAATTCTTTAGGTGTAGAAAGATTTTTAAGAATTGCTCCAGAACTTTATCTTAAAAGACTTATAGTGGGTGGTTTTGAGGCGGTTTTTGAAATCAATCGTTGTTTTAGAAACGAAGGTATGGATTTAACTCATAATCCCGAATTTACAACTATAGAATTTTATTGGGCTTATCATAATTATAAAGATTTAATGGATTTAACTGAAGAACTTTTTGCTTTACTTTTGGATAAACTTAATTTGGGAAAAACAATAGAATTTGATGGAAAAATGATAGATTTTTCCAAACCTTTTGAAAGAATAACCTATAAAGATGCACTTTGTAAATATGGTGGTTTAGATGGGGATTTAATCGAAGATAAGGAAAAAATTCTTACTAAATTAAAAGCTGATGGTTTTGAAGCGAATGAAAAGCTTGAACTTGGACATTTACAAGCTGAACTTTTTGATAATTATGTGGAAGAAAAATTGATCAATCCTACTTTTGTGATCGATTTTCCTATTTCCATAAGTCCTTTATCAAGACGTAGTGATGAGGATTCTCAGATTGCTGAGAGATTTGAGCTGTTTATTTGCGGAAGAGAATTGGCAAATGGTTTTAATGAGCTTAATGATCCGCTTGATCAATATGAGAGATTTTTAAAACAAATTGAAGCTAAAAATGCAGGCGATGAAGAGGCTTGTGAAATGGATGAAGATTTTGTAAATGCTTTGGGTTATGGAATGCCTCCAACGGCAGGGCAAGGTATAGGCATAGATAGACTTGTTATGCTTTTGACAAATAAAAAATCTATTCGAGATGTGATATTGTTTCCTGCAATGCGTCCATTAAAATCAGAACTAAAGGAGAAAGAATGAGTTTAGAAATGTTTGATAAAGAAATTTTTGATTTGACAAACAAAGAGTTAGAGCGTCAATGTGAAGGTCTTGAAATGATAGCGAGTGAAAATTTCACTTTACCTGAAGTAATGGAAGTTATGGGAAGTATCTTGACAAACAAATACGCAGAAGGTTATCCAGGTAAAAGATATTATGGTGGTTGCGAATTTGTTGATGAGATTGAAACTTTAGCTATTGAAAGATGTAAAAAACTTTTTAATTGTAAATTTGCTAATGTTCAGCCTAATTCAGGTTCTCAAGCTAATCAAGGTGTTTATGCGGCTTTGATTAATCCAGGTGATAAAATTTTAGGAATGGATTTAAGTCATGGTGGACATTTGACTCATGGTGCAAAAGTAAGTTCTTCAGGTAAAATGTACGAAAGTTGTTTTTACGGCGTAGAACTTGATGGAAGAATTGATTATGAAAAAGTAAGAGAAATTGCTAAAAAAGAAAAACCAAAACTTATAGTTTGTGGAGCTAGTGCTTATGCAAGAGTGATTGATTTTGCTAAATTTAGAGAAATCGCTGATGAAGTAGGCGCCTATCTTTTTGCTGATATAGCACATATTGCAGGTCTTGTTGTGGCAGGTGAGCATCCAAGTCCTTTTCCACACGCTCATGTAGTAAGCTCAACTACGCATAAAACTTTGCGTGGCCCAAGAGGTGGTATTATTATGACAAATGATGAAGAGCTTGCTAAAAAAATTAATTCTGCCATTTTTCCAGGTATTCAAGGTGGTCCTTTGATGCATGTAATTGCTGCAAAAGCAGTAGGATTTAAATTTAATCTTAGCGATGAGTGGAAAGTTTATGCAAAACAAGTAAGAACCAATGCTCAAGTTTTAGCTAATGTTTTAATGGATAGAAAATTTAAACTTGTTAGCGATGGAACGGATAATCACCTTGTTTTAATGAGTTTTTTAGATCGTGAATTTAGTGGAAAAGATGCAGATTTAGCTCTTGGAAATGCAGGAATTACCGCAAATAAAAATACCGTTCCAGGAGAGATTAGAAGTCCTTTTATCACAAGTGGATTAAGACTTGGAACTCCAGCCCTTACTGCCAGAGGTTTTAAAGAAAAAGAAATGGAAATTGTGTCAAATTATATTGCAGATATTTTAGATGATATTAATAATGAAAAATTACAAAAGAATATTAAACAAGAATTAAAAAAACTTGCAAGTAATTTTATTATTTATGAAAGGGCTATGTTTTGATTTCACCAATGGATATGTCGCTAATTAAAATAATTGGCGATCATTATTATATAAGACGCGATAAAATTGTAAATAAAATTACACATAGAGGTCGCTTATTTTTTGATAAATTTGAAAGAGTTGATGCTCCTTTAAATTTAAATGTCATGAGAGAACACGCTGCTAAAAAAATTGTTGTCGCTCATGATTTAATAACAAAAGATAATAAAGTAGAAAATATTGTCTTTGATTATAATGGTTTTAATGCTGAAAGATTTTATCACCGTGCACAACTTATTTTAAGAGAAGAAGGTTTTATAAATTTCACAGCCTATAAAACTAAAACTCCAGGACATTTACATCTTTATATTCATAAAGGACATACGGCGTTAAACGAAGGTTATTCTTTAGCGTCTAAACTTTCAATGATGTTTGCAAGTAAAATGCCAGTAGAATGGAAGGTGTTTCCTAGTATGGATGTACCTAGGGAATTTAATATTTTAATATTGCCTTATGAGGTTTATCAAAAGGAACGAGGAAGTTCTTGGTCTAAGCATATGTAAGAAAGGACAAATTATGGAAAATCAAAAAAATGAATTTGATGATATTATTTTAGAAAAAAGTAATAAAAGTGAAAAAGTAAAAAAAATTCTTTTACGAGTTATTGCTTTAGTTATTTTGTTTTTAGCTATCATGATAGTTATGAAGCTTATTAATGGTAGTGGTGATGAAAATACGCAAAATCAAAGTGTATTGCCAAGTGAACCTATAGCAACTCAAGACAATAACAATGATACTTCTTTTGAAAGTATGCCAATTACAGATAATACTTCAGCAGAAGATCAATTTGAGGCATTAAGAAAACAATTTCAAGATGAACAAAATACAACTCAAAATACAACAACCTCTAGTTCAAATAACAATGATACTACAAATTTTGCTATGCCTGATCAAGAAGTTCCAGCAGAACCAATAGCAACTACTTCAGCAAATACCACTCCACAAGCAAGTGCTCCCAAACAAGAAGTAAAACAAACTGCAAAACCTAAGGAAGAAGCAAAACAAACAGCTGTAAAAAAAGAAAAAGAAAGCACAAAACAAACCCCTAAAAAAGAACAAAATGCAAATGATTTATTTAAAAATGTTGATGCTAAACCTGTGCATCCAAGTGGTTTAGCATCGGGTATTTATGTGCAAATTTTCTCAGTAAGTAATTTGGATCAAAAATCAAAAGAACTTGCTTCTGTAAAACAGAAAGGTTATGATTATAAACTTTATAAAACTACAGTTGGAGGTAAAGAAATTACCAAGGTTTTAATAGGACCATTTGAAAAGGCAGATATTGCAGCAGAACTTGCTAAAATCCGCAAGGATATTGCAAAAGATGCTTTTTCTTTTACTTTAAAATGAAATTTTTAGCAGTTATAGGCGATCCTATTTCTCACTCTAAATCGCCTAGAATGCATAATAATGCTATTAAAGCCTTAGGGCTTGATAGCATTTATACACGCTATCATTTAAGAAATGCTAACTGTTTAAGAGAAGATTTTTTTAAATTAGGACTTAGTGGAGCTAATATTACTTTGCCTTTTAAGGAAAAAGCTTTAGATATTGCTGATGTGAAGGATGATTTTGCTAGAAATATTGGCTCTGCAAATACTTTATGCTTAAAAGAAGATAAAATTTACGCTTATAATACTGATGCTTTAGGTTTTTTAGAAGCTATTAAGGATTTTGATAATATAAAAAAAGCTTTGATTTTGGGTGCTGGAGGTACAGCTTTGGCGCTTGCTTATGCATTAAAACAAAAAGGCGTAGAAGTGTATATAGCTAATCGTAGTAAAGAAAGATTTAAAGATTTTTTAGCTTATCCAACTTATCTTTATAAAAACTTGCAAGATTTTGACTTTGATTTGGTTATAAATTCAACTTCTGCTGGATTAAAAGATGAAAATTTACCTTGTGATAGAGAGCTTTTAGATAGAATTTTACCTAAAGCTAAATTTGCTTTTGAGGTAATTTATGGCAGAGAAACACCTTTTTATAGATTGTGTAAAGAGTATCATTTAAAAATTAAAGATGGACTTGATATGCTTTTATGGCAAGGGGTTTTTGCTTTTGAGCTTTTTTTTGAAATACGAGATAAAAGAGAGATGATAAAAAATGCAATGCAACAGGCATTGATTTTAAAGTAGAATGATAGTTATTTTTTTGTATAAGAAAATCTTATTTTTTGTGTGAGAAAGTTTAATTTTCTCACAAGTTTTATCATTCAAATATTTCTACCCCATCTTGATTTTTACTTTGATTATTTTGATTTGTTGAAGATGGATTTGTAGGAATATTTTGTGTAGGCGTGTTTTCAATTGTATTATTTTGATTAAAATTTGTTTGAGGTAAGCTTTCTTCAAAGGTAGCATCGCCATCAAAACTATTAAAACCACTGTTTGTATTAGGTATAGTTTTGCCTATGTCTGTTGCTTTTGGTAGATTGTTATAAAGTGTATTTAATGTATTTTTATAAAAAGCTAAAAAACTTTTATCAATTTCAAAAGCAGGTTGCTCTAAACCTTTATTAAGTTGAGTTGGTACGGTGGAGATAGTAGTTTTAAACATATTAACCCCATCATCATTTTTAATAGGATAGTTAAGCGCAACTAAAGAATCTAGTTTAGTACTACTTGAAAGATTGGTTGAATTTTGTGGATTGTGTGCATCTATAAAATCTATTTTACCTTTAAAATTTATACCTAAATTGGATTTTACATAATCTCCACTCATAAAATTGCTTGTTTTTTGTGCATTTTTTTCTTCCGTATAAATACTGATTGAACTTTTAAGAGTGTAGTCTGGATTAGTAGTAACTATTTTATAGCCTTTTAGTTGAGCGATGGTTTTGATCTGCTCTTCTAAATTTCGTTTTAAAAGATCAATTTCTTTTTCTATGCGAATTTTAAGCACTGAATTTTCAAAATAATCAGAATAATTGTTATTTTGTTCTATATTAATAGGCTCAAGAGCAATGCTTACTCCAGAATCAATAGGTTCAACCTTTGTTGGAACTTGGGGTTTAAAATTTGGCATAGAAACATTGACAAAATTACTGCTTGTACCCCCACAAGCTGCTAAAATTAACATACTACTAGCAAGTAAAATATATTTTTTCATTTTTTACCTTTATTTAATGTGTTTGTGTTAATTATAGCAAGTTAAAGTTTTTTTGTTATATTTTTATAAAAGAAAATTAGGAAAGATATATGGAATTTTGGCAGCATATTTATTCAAATTTTAATGTTATAGCTTTTAGCATCTTTGGTTTAAAGGTGCATTGGTATGGCATTATGTATGTTATAGCTTTGCTTTTGGCTTTGCTTTTGGCTAAATTTTTTGTAAGAAAATTTCAACTAGACATTAATGAAAAACATTTGGATAGTTATTTTATATGGGTTGAAATAGGGGTTATTTTAGGTGCAAGGCTTGGATATATTTTGATTTATGATGCAAATACTATGTATTATATTACTCATCCTTGGCAAATTTTTAATCCTTATATTAATGGTGAATTTGTAGGTATTCGAGGTATGAGTTATCATGGAGCAATTATAGGATTTTTGATAGCTACTTTATTGTTTTGTAAAAAATATAAAACAAATCCTTGGATTTTTCTTGATTTGGTTGCTTTAAGTGTTCCATTGGCTTATGTTTTTGGTCGTATAGGAAATTTTTTAAATCAAGAGCTTTTTGGTCGCATTACAAATGTGCCTTGGGGAATTTATGTTGATGGAGTATTGCGCCATCCATCGCAACTTTATGAAGCATTTTTAGAAGGTATTGTTGTTTTTATTATAGTTTATTTAGCAAGATTTAAGCAAAGCTTTCAAGGGGAATTGATTCTTGTGTATGCTGGTGCTTATTCATTGGCAAGATTTATATGTGAATTTTATCGCGAGCCTGATTTTGGTATAGGTTTTGTTTTATGGGGTATGAGTATGGGACAAATTTTAAGTTTTATAATGTTTATAACAGCTTTGTTAGTTTATATTTGTATAAAGTTTAAAAAAGTAAATATTTAATCTATCTTAAAGACTTTTGTAATATAATGAAATGGATTTTTTTAATTTCTTTTTACAAAGGAGTAAAGATGCGTGAGCTTATCGAAGGTTATTTGGGTAAGAGCATTGAGGGCAAAAAAAGTAAAATGCCTGCGAAATTAGACTTTATCCAAAGTGCTTCAGGGCTTTTTTTAGGTCTTTTTATGTGGGTGCATATGCTTTTTGTTTCTACAATTTTAGTCAGTGAGGATTTTTTTAATTCTGTAGTGCATTTTTTAGAATTAAAATTTGTTTACGATAATCCTGTTATGAGTTATCTTACTTCATTTTTAGCCGCCTGTGTTTTAGTGGTTTTTTTCGTTCATGCTTTACTTGCAATGAGAAAATTTCCTATTAATTACCGTCAGTATCAAATACTAAGAACACACAGTAAAAAAATGAATCACAGCGATACTTCGTTATGGTGGGTTCAAGCTTTTACAGGTTTTATTATGTTTTTCTTAGGTTCTGCTCATCTTATTTTTATTGTAACCAATGCAGATAAAATCAGCGGCGATATGTCAGGAGATAGGGTTGTAAGTCATTTTATGTGGCTTTTTTATGCTGTTCTTTTAGTCTGTGTTGAACTTCATGGAAGTATAGGGCTTTATAGACTTTGTGTTAAATGGGGTTGGTTTGAAGGAAAAAATGTAAAAGAAAGTCGCAAAAAGCTTAAAACTGCTAAATGGATAATCAGTATTTTCTTCCTAGTTTTAGGTGTGTTAAGTCTTGCAGCATTTATAAAAATAGGTTATGAAAACTACCAAAATCAAACCCAAACTACTGCGATGATAAAAAACTACAATGGAGCAAATTATGAATATACAATATAGTGATGCTTTAGTAATAGGCGGAGGATTAGCAGGTCTTAGAGCGGCTATTGAAGTAGCAAAGAGTGGTCAAAGTGTAACACTTTTAAGTATTTGTCCAGTGAAGCGTTCTCACTCTGCAGCGGTGCAAGGAGGTATGCAGGCAAGTTTAGCAAATGGGGCAAAAGGTGAGGGTGATAATGAAGATCTTCACTTTGCAGATACAGTAAAAGGAAGTGATTGGGGCTGTGATCAAGAAGTAGCAAGAATGTTTGCTCAAACTGCGCCAAAAGCAGTGCGTGAGCTTGCGGCTTGGGGTGTGCCTTGGACTAGAGTTACTAAAGGTCCAAGAACTGTTGTAATCAATGCACAAAAAACTGTGATTGAAGAAAAAGAAGAAGCGCACGGGCTTATTAATGCTAGAGATTTTGGTGGAACTAAAAAATGGAGAACTTGCTATATCGCAGATGCAACAGGGCATTGTATGCTTTATGGTGTAGCAAATGAAGCCATTAAGCACCAAGTAAAGATCATCGATAGAATGGAAGCGGTAAGAATCATCCATGATGGTAAAAAATGCTTAGGTGTAATTGCTAGAGATTTAACTAATGGACAACTCATTGCTTATATTGCAAGAGGAACCATGATAGCAACAGGGGGCTATGGTAGAATTTATAAACAAACTACAAATGCGGTAATTTGCGAAGGAACGGGTGCAGCCATCGCTCTTGAAACAGGGCTTTGCAGACTTTCAAATATGGAAGCAGTGCAATTTCATCCAACTCCTATTGTGCCAAGCGGTATTTTGCTTACTGAGGGCTGTCGTGGTGATGGTGGAATTTTACGCGATGTGGATGGATATCGTTTTATGCCTGATTATGAACCAGAGAAAAAAGAACTTGCAAGCCGTGATGTGGTAAGTCGTAGAATGATGGAACATATTCGTAAAGGCAAAGGTGTAAAAAGCCCTTATGGGGATCATTTATGGCTTGATATTTCTATACTTGGAAGAGCTCATGTGGAAAAAAATCTCCGCGATGTACAAGATATTTGTAAAACTTTTAATGGTATTGATCCAGCAGATGAGGGTCCAAAAGGTTGGGCGCCAGTTCTTCCAATGCAGCATTATTCTATGGGTGGAATTAGAACTAAACCAACGGGTGAAAGTCAATGGTTAAACGGACTTTTTGCTTGTGGAGAAGCAGCTTGCTGGGATATGCACGGATTTAATCGTTTAGGTGGAAATTCATGTGCTGAAACTGTTGTAGCAGGTATGATAGTGGGAGATTATTTTGCAGATTATTGTAAAAATAATGGTGAAGTAATTGACACAAATGTAGTAAAAGACTTCTTAACTAAAGAGTATCAATATTTAAAATCTTTAGTAGATAAAGAAGGTAAACATAATGTTTTTGAAATCAAAAACAGAATGAAAGAAATCATGTGGGATAAGGTGGCCATCTTTAGAACAGGTGAAGGTTTGAAAGAAGCAGTAGATGAACTTGAAAAACTTTATAAAGATTCTCAAGACGTTAAAGTACATTGTAAAGAACTTGATTGTGCAAATCCAGAGCTTGAAGAAGCGTATAGAGTGCCAAGAATGTTAAAAATAGCACTTTGCGTAGCTTATGGAGCGCTTTTAAGAACAGAAAGTCGTGGGGCGCATTATAGGGAAGATTATCCAAAAAGAGATGATTTAAATTGGATGAAAAGAACCAATACTTTTTGGGTAGAAGGCGAAACCTTACCACGCATAGAATACGAAGAGCTTGATATTATGAAAATGGAAATTCCACCAGCATTTCGTGGATACGGTGCTAAAGGAAATATTATAGAAAATCCTTTAAGTGAAAAACGCCAAGCTGAAGTGGATGCTATCCGTGAAAAAATGGAAGCTGAAGGCAAAGGTCGTTATGAAATTCAAAACGCCTTAATGCCTTATGAATTGCAAGCTAAATATAAAGCACCAAACCAAAGAATAGGAGTTGATTATGAGTAGAAAATTGACAATAAAGGCATTTAAATACAATCCTTTAAGCAAAATTTCTAAACCACATTTTGTGACTTATGAGCTTGAAGAAACTCCTTTTATGACGGTTTTTGTATGTTTGACTTTGATTCGTGAAAAAATGGATGCGGATCTGAGTTTTGATTTTGTTTGTCGTGCAGGGATTTGCGGATCTTGTGCGATGATGATTAATGGAGTACCAAAACTTGCTTGTAAAACTTTGACTAAAGATTATCCTGATGGAGTGATAGAGCTTATGCCTATGCCTGCATTTAGACATATTAAAGATTTAAGTGTGAATACAGGCGAGTGGTTTGAAGATATGTGTAAGCGTGTTGAAAGCTGGGTGCATAATGAAAAAGAAACCGATATTTCTAAACTTGAAGAACGTATTGAGCCAGAGGTTGCGGATGAAACTTTTGAACTTGATCGTTGTATAGAGTGTGGAATTTGCGTAGCTTCTTGTGCAACTAAACTTATGCGTCCAAATTTCATAGCTGCTACAGGACTTTTAAGAACAGCTAGATATTTACAAGATCCGCACGATCATAGAACTATAGAAGATTTTTATGAATTAGTAGGCGATGATGATGGTGTTTTTGGTTGTATGTCATTGCTTGCTTGTGAAGATAATTGTCCTAAAGAATTACCTTTGCAAAGTAAAATCGCTTATATGAGAAGACAACTTGTTGCTCAAAGAAATAAATAAATCTTTCCTCTTTTTAAGGGGAAGATTATGAAAGAATTATTCCAAAAAATTTGGCAAAATGAACTCCAATTTTTAAATTTTGATGTTAAATTTCAAGATAAAAACAAACTTGATACGGCTGAGTGTGCGATTATTTTAAGTGTCAATAAAGACAATTATGAAAGATATTTTCTCTTAAAAGAATTTCAAGAGCTTTGTAAAAAAATTGATTTAAGAGTGGATATTTTTAGTATACAAAATGCTCAAATTTGTATTTTAAATCTTTTTAAATCAGGTTTTATTTCAAAGCAAGATTTGCTTAAGGCTCTAAAAATTTTAGAAAAAATTTCAAAAAATACCGAAATGCTTGATTTTATTTCACAAGAAAAAGTTCAAAGTATAGATCAAAAAGCTTTATTTCAAAATGATTTTAAAGAATTAAATACCATTAATTTAGAGCTTCAAAAGCTAAGTTTTGATGAAAATTTAAAATCAAGACTTCAAAAAACTTTGGAAAAATTTCAAAATTTAGAGTTTAATATAGCCATCACTGGCGTGATGAATGCAGGAAAATCAAGCCTTTTAAATGCTCTTTTAAAAAAAGATTTTTTAGGCGTTTCAAACATACCTGAAACAGCTAATTTAACAGTATTAAGTTATGGTAAGAGCGAAGAAGCAAAGATATATTTTTGGGATAAGAAAGAATGGCAAAATATACTTGAAAGTTCGCACTTTAATGCAGATTTAAAAGAATTTATTGACAAGCTGGATAAGAGTGTAAATATAGAGGATTTTATCAAAGTTAAACCTTTAATACAAAATATCGCACTTTGTGAGCTTAAAGATTTCAGTTCAGCTAAAAATAAAATTTCAGCTTTAATTAAAAAAATAGAAATTAAAAGTCATTTAGAATTTTTAAAAAATAATATTTCCATAGTTGATACTCCAGGACTTGATGATGTTGTAGTTCAAAGAGAAATTGTTACAAATGAGTATCTTAGAGAAAGTGATTTTTTAATTCATTTAATGAATGCTTCTCAAAGCTTGACTCAAAAAGATGCAGACTTTTTGGTGCATTGTCTTTTAAATTCAAGGCTGAGTAAGTTTTTAATTGTTTTAACTAAAGCGGATTTGTTAAGCAAAAAGGATTTAGAAGAAGTCATTGTTTATACCAAAGAAAGCTTAAAATCAAGACTTGTGGATTTAGATGAAAATTTGGTGGAAAAGATTGATTTTTTATGTGTGAGTGCTAAAATGGCAAGTGATTTTTATAAGGGTTTAGCGCCTAAGGAAAGTTTGCAAAAAAGTGGTATGCAAGAATTTGAAAACTATCTTTTTAACGAGCTTTATGCAGGAGAAAAAAGTAAGATTGCCTTAAGAGCTTACAAAAAAGAATTACATTTAGAGCTTAAAAATATTCTAAGCGAATATGAAATGCAAAATCATCTTATTAAGGAGAATAAACAAGGTGTAAGCGAAGAAAATCAAAAACTTTTACTTGAACTTCAAAAGCAAAATACCTTGTTAAAAGAAGCACAAGATGAAATTTCAAATTCCATTGCAAAACTTAAAAATATAGATAGTGGCATAGATAATCTTGTTTTACTTTTGGCTAAAAAATTAAAAGAACGCTTGATAGATGAGTTTAAATATTTGAAAAATAATGCACAAAAGCTTAATCTTTCTCGTATTTTAAATATAGTTGATATTACTACAAAAGATGGAATTAATGATATTTTAAGAGAAATTAAATTTGAAAATATTAAAAAAATCGAGGAGCTTAAAACAAATTTATCTTTAAAATATGATTTTTTAAAATATGATTTTGACAATGGTTTTGAAGGTTTTAAAGATGGAATTTCAAAAAATATAGATAGTATTTTTCAAAGCGAAAAATTTGCACTTTTAAGATTGAAAATTGAAAAATTAAGCAATCTAAAATCAGATTTATACGAGCTTGAAACGAATTTAGATACGGTTATTTTTGATACTTTTAAAGAATTTAAAATGAGCGAAATTTTAAATTCTTTAAATATCAATGGAGCATTTTTTGAGTTTTTAAATGATAAATTAAAACATTATGAAAAAAATCAAAAATCAAAATTAGAAAGTCTTGAAAAAGTTTTACAGAGTCTGAAAAATCAAGATATTAATATTTTAAATTCTTTTGAAGAAAATTTAGAAAAAATTGAAAAATTAAAACAACTTGAAATGGGGCTTTTAAATGCAGATTAGTCTTTTAAACGATTTTATAAAAGCCTATGAAAATACTTATAGTGTGAGTTTTGATGATAGTTTTAAAGGTCGTATTCAAGAGCTTTGTAAGGAACTTAATGAGCCTTTTATGCACGCAAGTTATGCTTTAGAAAATGAATTGAAAGAGCTTGTGTTTTCTTTAGATAAGAATGTTAATATTGCTATTATAGGACAGTTTTCAAGTGGTAAATCAAGTTTGCTAAATTTGATTTTAGGGCGTGATTGTTTGCCTACGGGTGTTGTTCCTGTTACTTTTAAACCTACTTTTTTACGCTATGCAAAAGAATATTTTTTAAGAGTAGAATTTGAAGATGGAAGTGATATTATCACAAATATAGAAAAATTAGCCTTTTATACGGATCAAAGAAATGAAGTAAAACAAGCAAAAAGTTTGCATATTTTTGCACCCATTCCTTTACTTGAAAAAATCACTCTTGTAGATACTCCAGGTTTAAATGCAAATGAAAATGATACTTTAACAACTCTTGATGAGCTTAAAAATATTCATGGGGCGATTTGGTTAAGTTTGATTGATAATGCAGGTAAAAAAAGTGAAGAAGATGCCATAAAAGCAAATTTAGAACTTTTAGGGGAAAATAGCATTTGTGTATTAAATCAAAAAGATAAATTAAATACAGAAGAGCTAGATAATGTTTTAAATTATGCAAAAAGTGTATTTTTAAAATATTTTGATAAGCTTATTGCCATTTCTTGTAAAGAAGCTAAAGATGGGCAAAGCTATGAAAAATCTAATTTTCAATCTTTGCTTGATTTTTTAACTCAGCTAGATACAACAGCTTTAAAAGAAAAATTTGTTAAAAGAAAAATTTTAAATTTATGCGAAATTTTAGAAGATGAAAACCAACTTTTTGTAGGTATTTTTGATCGTTTATTAAATCAATTTCAAAGTTATGAAAAGCATTTACTTTTAGCGTATGAAAATTTTTTAAAAGAGATTGAAATTTTAAACCATCAGATTTTAGAACAGCTTAAAAGCATTAGCGAAAGAATTTCTAGTGAAATTTTTGCAAGTGTTAAGGAAAAAGATGCTTATTTTTACAAAGAAAGCAAAGGATTTTTAAAGAAAGATTTATACACAAGATATGATTATAAAGCGCCTTATATTTCAAGTGACGATGCTTTTTTGGCAATGTTTTATAATTGTGATGTGATGAGTAAAGAGTTTAAAAAAATCAAAAATGAACTTTATAAATCTTTTGAAGAAATCAAGATGAAATTAAAAGACTTTGTAAACATACTTGAGAGAGAAATTTTGCTTTTTAAAGCAGAATTTTCAAACATACAAAAAGATCACATTTTCCAAAGTGATAAAAATTTTAGTGAATTAAGAGCTTTTTGCAATGCAAGTGATGAGTACTTTTTGAAAGATTTTAAAGAGCTTTTATTTAGAAGTATTTTAGAGCTTGATTTATTTTTTGAAAAATTAAATCTTAAGGCTTTTGCAAATTATGAAAATGCTACGAAACTAAGCCTTGCATTTTTTAGTCGTAAAATCAATGAAAGTCGTGTTCTTTATGAGCTTGATAGTTCTGAATTCGTACTTTTTTATCCTAAAAAAAGCGAAATTTATGAAAGAGTTTTAAATGAATTAAATGTTTATGAGTTTGAAACTTTGCTTATTAATAAGCCTATTTTGACAAAAATTGCAAAAAATTTTTTAGAACAAAGTCAAAATTTAATCCAAGAAAAAAATAAATTTTTAGATCTTAAAAAAGCAGAACTTCAAAAAAGAAGAGCACAGATTTTAAATGTTAGAGAAAGTATAAAGGAAGATTAATGAGAATATTTTTAACTTTATTTTTATTTTTTAATTCATTATTTGCATTAAGTGAACTAGAAGAGGGTTTAAAACTTTACGAGGCAAATAAATTTGATAAAGCTTATGAAATTTTTAAAAGTCTTTGTGAAAAAGATATTTCTAAAGCTTGTTTTTCTTTAGCTTTTATGCATGAAAGTGCTAGGGGTGTGAGTAAGGATTTAAATCAAGCTTATAAATTTTATGATAAAGCTTGTAAATTGGGTTTAGCAAATGCGTGTTCTAATATGGCTTTGCTTTTGCAAAATCAAGGTTATAAAAATGAAGCTCTTTTGGCTTTTAATAAAGCTTGCACTTTAGGAGAATCGTTAAGTTGTAATAATATAGCTTTATTTTATGAAAAAGAAAAAGATGGACAAATGGCCTCAAGTTTTTATAAAAGATCTTGTGACTTAAAAAATGCAAGAGCTTGTTATCAGTTAGGATCTTTATATGATAAAGGAGAACTTGTTAAAGCAAGTGTAAAATCTGCTCTTGCTTTTTATTCTAAATCTTGCACTTTAGGTTTTGGTGAGGCTTGTTATTTGCTAGGACGCTATAATCAACTAGAAAAACAAGATCTAACAAAGGCAAAAAGATATTTTGGAATGGCTTGCGATCAAAAACATCAAGAAGCTTGCGCAGCTTATAAAGAACTTAATTCTAAAGATATAGAGCTTTATTAAAAGTTCTATTTTCATTACTTTCAAAGATATACTTAAATAAAATTAAGAATAACACAAAATTTATCGCTTTTTAAAGTTAAATTTATATTAATAGGACTAATATAGTCTTGTTTAAATTATTATCAAGGAGAAGTAATGCAAGACAATATTATTGATCGCAGAAGCTTTTTTAAACTAGGGCTTCTAGGTGGTTCTGTAGTAGCAGCTAGCACTATAGGTGGCGGTGCTGTTTTAAAGGCAGCAGAACTTACGCATTCGCATCAAGCTTCACAAGGGAAATCAAATAAAGTTAGAGGTAGAATGTTTTTTCAAACTCAAACTGAATTTGATACCTTAAGTGCAGCCTGTGAAAGAATTTATCCTAAAGATGAGCAAGGAGAAGGAGCTATAGGTTTAGGCGTGCCTTATTTTATCGATAATCAGCTAGCTAGTGCTTATGGTTATAATGATAGAGAATATATGCAAGGGCCTTTCATGGAGGGTAAAGCTGAACAAGGCTATCAAACTCCTATGCAACGCAAAGATATTTTTTTAGAAGGCGTGCATGCTCTTGAAGAAAATGCTCAAAAGCGTTATAAAAAATCTTTTTCTTTGCTTAAAGGTGGAGATCAGGATAAAATTTTAAGCGATTTTGAAAAAGGAAAAATTCAAACTACAGGTTTTAAATCTTCTTATTTTTTCACACTTTTAAGAGATATGACAGTAGCTGGAGTTTTAGCTGATCCAATTTATGGCGGAAATGATAATAAAAATGGTTGGAGAATGATGCAATATCCAGGCGCACAAATGAGCTATGTGGATAAAATTGCAAGTGATGAATTTTTTAACATTGAACCTATGGGTTTAGCAGATATGGAGAGTTAAAATGGCTGAAGTATTAAAAAAAGTAGATGTGGTAACAGTTGGAGCAGGATGGACTGGAGGTATAGTGGCTGCAGAGCTTACTAAAGCAGGTTTGAATGTACTTAGTTTAGAACGCGGACATATGCAAAGTACTGAAAATTTTAATTTTATCCATGATGAGTGGAGATATGGGATTAATTATGGTTTGATGCAAGATTGCTCGAAAGACACTGTGACTTTTCGCCATGATCCTAGTGGTTTAGCCTTGCCTTATCGTAAAATGGGTTCGTTTTTATTGGGTAATAATGTTGGCGGTGCAGGGGTGCATTGGAATGGTTGGACTTTTAGGTTTATGCCTTATGACTTTGAAATTCAAACCCTAAGCAAACAAAGATATGGTAATAAATTAGGTAATGATTATACCTTGCAAGATTGGGGTGTGACTTATAAGGATATGGAGCCTTATTATGATAAATTTGAAAAAACCTGTGGGGTATCAGGTGAGCCAAATCCTTTAGCAGAAAAAATGGGAGCTTTTAGATCTAGTCCTTATCCACAAGAACCTCTTGAAAATACTAAAATGCTTAAACGATTTGAAAGTGCAGCAAAAAGTTCAAATTTACACACTTATCGTTTGCCAGCTTCAAATTCTAAAGGTGGCTATACAAACCCTGATGGTCAAGATTTAGCTCCTTGTCAATACTGTGCGTATTGTGAACGCTTTGGTTGTGAGTATGGCGCAAAAGCAAGTCCTTTAAACACAGTAATTCCAAAGGCTATGAGCACAGGTAAATACACCATACGCACTTATAGCAATGTAACGCAAATTCTTAAAAAAGACGGAAAAGTAACAGGGGTAAAATTTGTCGATACTAGAACGATGAAAGAGTATATCCAGCCTGCTGATATAGTTGTGCTTACAAGTTATATGTTTAACAATGCTAAGCTTTTAATGGTAAGCAACATAGGTGAGCAATACGATCCAAAAACAGGTAAAGGAACTTTAGGTAGAAATTATTGTTACCAAATGAATATGGGTACAACAGCTTTCTTTGATGAGCAATTTAACACCTTCATGGGTTCAGGTGCTTTAGGAACTACGAGTGATGATTTTAACGGAGATAATTTTGATCATTCTAAGGAAAAATTCCTTCATGGAGCTATGATTTATAGCGTTCAGCTTGGAACTCGCCCTATACAATCAGCCCCACTTCCAGCAGGAGCTCCAACTTGGGGTGCTGAATTTAAAAAAGCATTAAACTATAATTTCACAAGAGCTATTACCGTAGCAGGACAAGGTGCTTCTTTGCCTCATAAGAATAATTATTTAAGTCTTGATCCAACTTATAAAGATGCTTTTGGTATGCCACTTTTACGCTTAACTTATAATTTCACCGATCAAGATAGAGCTTTGCATAAATTTATCACAGATAAAACAGCTGAGGTAGCAAAAAGAATGCAAGGAGTAAAATCAATTAAAAAAGGCGCTTATCTTAAGGATTATAGCGTTGTACCTTATCAATCTACTCATAACACAGGTGGAACAACCATGGGCGCAGATAGAGAAACTAGTGTGGTTAATACTTATTTACAACACTGGGATGCGGATAATCTTTTTGTTGTAGGAGCAGGAAATTTCCAACACAATAGTGGATATAATCCAACTGATACTGTGGGAGCTTTGGCTTATCGCTGTGCTGAAGGTATTTTAAAATATCATAAAAGTGGAAAAAGCTTAGCTTGATAATAACTTGAGAGTTTTTGAAAACTCTCAAGATTATAAATTTTTAATTTTCTTCCGATATAGTATATAATATCAAGGAAGGCGAAAATGATTAATGGTACAAATTCTTATTCAAACTATAATTATACAAAAAGGCAAATGTAGTCTGCTCTTGGTGGTTGGAATCCAAGATTATTTTAATAAAATATCATAAAAAAAGGGTTTTCTATGGTAAATTTTGATACTCAATATACAAATATCAATTATCTAAATAATAACACAAGCAATAAAAAAGCTGTGCTTAAAAATGATGATGATGCTTATTATGAATCCATAATAAAAAAATTTGGAGATCTTGAAAAATTTAAAGAAGAAAATGGCTATAATGGATCTGCTGATGTAAAAGAAGTAGAAAACTCTTTATATAAAAGATATATGGAAGATAAACTAAGCAAGGATGAAATAAAAATACTTAATAAATTTGGCACAGACTATCTTACAGAAGGCGTAGATTTGTCCGCACTTCATAGACGAAAAGTTGATCTTTTAAAAACTCTTACAAGTATGAATGAATTTGAGAAAATATGGGGTGCTGAAAGGGCGCAAAGGGAAAAACAATTTTTTAATGAACTTGGTAAGCCACTTACTCAAGAAGATATAGATAGGTTCTTAACTAATAAAAACAATCAAAAAGAAGACAAAGAAACTTTCAAACCTATACAAGCAGAAAGTAAAAACAAAGAAACTTACAAAGATGATAGTAAAATGAATGAGCTTGTAAAAAAACTATTAGAAGGTAAATTTAGCACTAGTAAAGAATTAGAACTTCTTTTTGGTGTGAAATTTAGTGATGATGCAGGAGAATTTAACAAAATCCTTTCTTTAAATTCTGCACCAAAAAGTATAGATATTAAGGCTTGAAAATGCAAAAATTTAAATTATAAAAAGGATAAAAAATGTTAAATATCTTAACATATAAATTCAAGCCATCATTTTCATAAGGAAATTTTTTATTTAAATTAAGAATTTTAAGATGCGATGTTGAATTTAATGTCGTTATTTTGTGAGTTTTGTTGATAAGTTTTGGCTATGAAATTTTTAAAATCTTTATCAAAATTTGAATTTTTATCGTTGTTTTTTGAATCTTTATCTGTTTTTTCTAAGCTATTTTCTGAATTTTTGTCATCTTTTTCTTTATTTTCTTCTTCTTTTTCTTTGGCTTCCTCGGCTTTAAGCTTCATTGCTTCAGCTCTTGCTTCAAATTCCATTTTTGCAGCATTTACTGCAACTTTATAGTCTTGTGGGCTAGGATCAGCAGGAGCCATAGCTGCTGCTGCGATTTGTCTTGCATTGGCTATAGTTTCTTCTGGTGTGTTTCCTTTTTGCATGCTGATAGGAACTTCACCCGCTGTAGCATACATTTGATTATCAGGGCCTCTTGTGTAAGTAAAACTTGCGGCACCTGCTAAGCCACCGCCCGCTGCTTGATGTGCAGCTTCATGAGCCTTTACATTTCTATCGATACTTTGGAGTTCGCGAACTTGAGCTACTTCTTTTTGGCTTAGCTCTACGCCATTAACCATTTGGGTTTGTTCGCCATTTTTTTCTTTGTCATCTTTATTTTCACTAAGATTTTTTTCATCTTTTTGAGTGGAATCAGATTGATTTGTTTTATCAAAAGAAGGTTTGCTAGAGTAGTAATCATAAGAGTTATAACTTGAACTAATTTGCATTTATCCTCCTTTTTGTTTTTTAAATTTTAGGAATTTTAACGCATTTTGACTTAAAAATTTGATAAATTTTGTAAAATAATCATAAATACAATTTCAAAGGAATGTAATGATTTATGAAAATGATTTGATTTATATAGAGAAAGAGGAGGCTCAAGTGCCTTGGCTTAAAATTTTTACTAAAGAAATTTATAAAGAATTTAGCGATTGTCCTTTAGAGTTGCAAAAGGAACTTTTTGAAAAAATTTTAATTTGTGAAAAGGCTATGATAGAATTTTACAAACCTGAAAAAATCAATATCGCCTCTTTTGCAAATTATGTGCCAAGGGTGCATTTTCATGTTATGGCAAGATTTAAAGAAGATGCGTTTTTTCCTGAGTGTATGTGGGGAAAACAGCAAAGAGAAGTAATAAAGCTTGATTTGCCTAAATTTGAAGAATTTGTAAAATTTTTAAATAGTAAAATTTTTTAATTTTTATTAATGATTTGTTATGTTTTATCTAATAAAATTTTTATATTGAAAATTACTATAAAAAAGGAAAAAAATGAAAAAAGTTTTATTGAGTTCATTGGTTGCGGTGTCTTTGTTAAGCACAGGTTTGTTTGCTAAAGAATATACTTTAGATAAAGCACATACAGATGTAGGTTTTAAAATCAAACATTTACAAATTAGCAATGTAAAAGGAAATTTCAAAGATTATTCTGCGGTGATTGATTTTGATCCTGCGAGTGCTGAATTTAAAAAGCTTGATGCAACTATAAAAATCGCATCTGTAAATACAGAAAATCAAACAAGAGATAATCACTTACAACAAGATGATTTTTTCAAAGCAAAAAAATATCCTGATATGACTTTTACAATGAAAAAATATGAAAAAATCGATAATGAAAAAGGCAAAATGACAGGAACTTTAACTATAGCTGGAGTTTCTAAAGATATCGTTTTAGATGCTGAAATCGGCGGTGTAGCTAAAGGCAAAGATGGAAAAGAAAAAATAGGATTTTCTTTAAATGGAAAAATCAAACGCTCTGATTTTAAATTTGCAACAAGTACTTCAACTATTACTTTAAGTGATGATATTAATTTAAATATCGAAGTTGAAGCAAACGAAAAATAATTTTTTAGTCTAAGAGTCTTGCTCTTAGACTTTGTAAATTTTTATCCAAATTTTCTTCACTTTCTTGCCAAATCAATTTAAAATCCGGTTTAAAATTTTCATTTTCTAAATTAAATTCCGTGTTTTTCAAGGTGGATTCTAAAAAAGCAAGATGATTTAAAGCTTGATTTTTATCATTAAAAATTAAAATAAAATCATTTTCTACGATAAAAATTTTTGCTCTAAAGCGTTTTAAAATTTTTGCAATTTGTTTTAAAATGAGTTTGGTATAGCTTTCTTTGGTATCTTTTAGTTCATTAAAATGAAGCAAGGCAATGATATAGTTGTTTTTTCCTTTTGTAAAGCGTGTAAGGCTTTTTTCATTGGGTAGCTTTGTTAAGGTGTCAAAAAAAGCTAACCTATAAGCGTAATTTAAAAGATAAAGACAAAAAACCAAGCTTGCAAATTCAAAATATCTTATTCCTGCTCCTTCTTGGAATAAAAATTGAAAATACGCAGTAAAAAATGCGATAAGAAGATAATATTCTTTAGTTTTAAAGGTTTTGATAAAAATGAGTATTAAGCCGACTAAAAAAAATAAAAATCCTAATTCACTCACAGGTTTAAAAAAATCTAATGCAATAAAATGAAATTCTAAACTAGCGCTATTAAAAGTAGTATTTCTAGGTAAAATGATACTTAAAATGCCTATAAAAATAAGGGTTGTAATTGAAGCAATATTTTTTTTATTTAAAATTAAAGCATGGTGTTTTCCAAGGCAAAATAGGGTAAAAACCATAGGTAAAAACAAGGCGACAAATAAATTAGCTTGAAAAAAACTTGTATAAAAATAAGGTAACTTGGCTCCTAATAATACTAAAGTCAAAAAGAAAATTTTTGAATTTTTAAAGTAAAAGGATAACACAAGTGCTGAAATTTCAAAAATAAAGCTCAATGATATTAAAAAATCTAATAAAAACATTTCAAATCCTTGATTTTAATAAAAGTGATAATTGTATAGAAAAAAGCTTAAAAGCGGGTTTTATTTAAATTTAGCAATTTCATCTTGTATGGTTTGTTCTATATGAAGTAATTCTTCATGAGTTTTTTTGCTATTTTCTAAAAGTTCATCAAATTTAAAGCCAAGCATAACAATACGATATAAATTGGGTTTATATTTTCTCCAATTATATAAAGTGCTAACATCAATGTCTAGTTCATATGCCATATCACGCTTGCTCTTTTTTGTCATTTTTTACCTTAAAAATTTAGCCTTTAAAAAATTTTACATTAAAATTTCTTTATTAAAAACACTTGAAATATTCAATCTTTTATATAAAATATATTTAATATTTCAATATTAATTAAGTTATAGTATGGAATAATAGTTTTTATAAAATTTTTATTTAAGGAGAATTACATGGAAGGTGCAAGTGGCGGGTCTATTTTTGTAACAATATTATTGTTTGTATTATACATGTTGCCCGCTATTATTGGTTTGAGCAGAAAGCATTCTAATTGGCTGATAATTTCTTTGCTAAATTTGTTTTTTGGTTGGACTATTATTGTTTGGCTTGTTTGTTTAATATGGTCTTTTACGGGAAGTTTTAAGCAAACTATTATTATTAAAGAAAAAAATGAGAAATAGGAGAAAAAATGACAAAATTTTTAAGCATTTGTAGTTTAATTGCGATGTTGTTAAGTGGTTGTGGAAGTGATTTTCCTGGACAACCTAGCGATGTGGCTAGAGTTCAGCAAAACAAATATCCAAATGGAAATTTAAAAGAAGAAATTCCCTATAATAAAGATTCAAGAATACATGGGTTAAAAAGAGCTTTTTATGACAATGGTCAGCTAAGAGCTGAAGAAAATTATAAAAATGGAAAAAAAGATGGAATTAGCAGGGAATATTCTAGAAATGGGCAATTACTTGAGGAGGTTCATTTTAAAGATAATCGCGGATATGGTGATTTTGCAAGCTATTATGAGAATGGAAATATGAGAGCAAAGGGAAAACTACTTGGCTATAATGAAGATGGTATGCCAGAATTTGAAGGTAATTACAAGGAATATTATGAAAATGGAACTTTAATGTGTGATTATAATTTTGATAATAAAGGTAAATTTGATGGAGTGCAAAAGCGTTATGATGAAAATGGCGCCTTAGAAGACGAAGAGAATTATAAAAATGGACTTAAAAATGGAGTCTTTAGAGAATATAAAAAAGGGGAGATTGTAAGAGAAGAAGAATATAGAAATGGTATTTTAGTAGCAAAACCTAAAAATTAGAGGAGTTTAGATATGTTTAAAAAAGTAATTTTATTTTTCTTAATGGGGTTTGCCTTGCTTCAGGCCAACTCATTAGACAAATGTGATAATACGGCAGTTGTTTCAAATCTTAAAGAAAAAATTCCTAGTGAAATTTTTAAAAATCTTTATGAATTATCCGGACTTAAAGCCCAAGGGATTGATTATGAAGATTATGTAAAAGGCCTCAAAGAAATGGCTAAGCATGATGGAATGGTAAATTACACTGATATGATCGAAATTAATTCCATTTCAAATTTTGATCTTAATTTTGATTCTTGTATGGCTACGATTAATGCTGTCTTAAAAGGGGAACAGAGAAAAGGTCTTTGGAGTGTTGTTTATAAGGTTTCTAACATAAATCAAGTGAAAATTACAGATATAACTTATATCAATGGAGATTTCCAATAATATTTTTATTAAAGTAAGTCAATAGAATTAATTTCATGACTTACTAATATTTTATACTCAATTAATTTCAAGTCTTTTTTTGATACAATTTCTTAAAAATTTTTATAAGTAAAAAATTTAAGGAAAATCATGGTTGAAGTAAAAAATCTTACTATGCGTTTTGCAAATCAGCTTTTATTTGAAAATGTTAATTTAAAGCTTGTTAGAGGACAAAGATATGGACTTATCGGTGCTAATGGTGCGGGAAAATCGACTTTTTTAAAAATTCTTTCAGGAGAAATTGAGTCAAGTAGTGGTGAAATAGTATTTGATGAAGGCTTGAAAATCGCAGTTTTAGGACAGGATCAATTTGCTTTTGAAAACTACACCATCAAAGATGCAGTGATGTGTGCAAATAAGCGTTTATATGAGGCCTTAAAAGAAAAAGAAAAGCTTTATATGAGCGAGGAATTTACTGATGAGATCAATGAGCGTTTAGGTGAGCTTGAGATAATAACGGCTGAAGAAGATCCAAATTATGATTGTGAAACACGTTGTGAAAAAATTTTAAGTTCTTTAAAGATTAAAGATTTTGATGCTTTAATGAGCACCTTACAAAGTGCGGATAAATTTAAAGTCTTACTGGCTCAAGTTTTATTTTTGGGTGCGGATGTGCTTTTTTTAGATGAGCCTACAAATAATCTTGATTTAGAGGCGATTTCTTGGCTTGAAAATGAACTTTTAAGACATGAAGGGACTTTGGTTGTCATCTCTCATGATAGGCATTTTTTAAATAAAATTTGCACAAGAATTTTGGATGTGGATTTTAAACAAATTCGTGATTTTGCGGGAAATTACGATGATTGGTATATGGCTTCAACGCTTTTGGCAAAACAAGCTGAGCTTAAACGCGATAAAACCTTGAAAGAAAGAGAAGAATTAGAAAATTTCATTCGCCGTTTTAGTGCGAATGCTTCTAAGGCAAAACAAGCCACAAGCCGCGCTAAGGCACTTGAAAAACTAGAGCTTGAAGAGATTAAAATTTCAAGCCGTAGAGATCCTAGCATAGTTTTTAGAACCAATCGTGAAATAGGTAATGAAGTTTTAGAATTTAAAGGTATAGGCAAGGCTTATGATAAACAACTATTTTCAAATTTGGAGCTAAAAATAGAAAAAAATGATAAAATCGCTTTGATTGGGGCAAATGGTGTGGGCAAAAGTACTTTGGCAAAAATCATCGCCCATGCTATAAGTCCAGATAGTGGATTTATACATCTTGGGGCAACTATAGAGCTTGGATATTTTCCTCAAGATACAAGTAATTTAATTTGTGAAAATTTGAAACTTTACGAATGGCTTATGAGTGAAAAATTTAAAGATCTAGATGAAATCCGTAAGTGTTTAGGTAGAATGCTTTTTAGTGGCAGTGATCAAGAAAAGATGGCAGCAAGTTTAAGTGGGGGTGAAAAACATCGTTTAATGCTTTCTCGTTTAATGCTAGAGCGTCCGAATTTTTTGCTTTTAGACGAACCTGATAACCATTTAGATCTTGAAAGTATTATTGCATTAGGTGAAGCTTTATATAATTTTAAAGGTGTAGTGCTTTGTATCAGCCACGATAGGGAGTTAGTTTCTGCTTTTGCTAATAGAATTTGGCATTTAGAAAATGGTAAGCTTACGGATTTTCGTGGAACTTATCAAGAATTTTTAGGAGAAAATGATGGCTAAATTTAGAATTCAATACAGCGCAGGTTTTGGGCACTATACGCAAAATCACAAGGGTTTTGGACCTACGATTTATATAGAAGAGGTCGTAGAGTTTGATAATGGCAAGGATTATTTTGATTATATAGATTTTTATAAAACTTATTCAAAGAGCGATGATACTTATTTTCATATTAGTTTTTTAGAAGATAGACCTCTAAGCGATAAAGAAATCACGATTCGCAATGAATACCGCAAAATGCGTGATGAAAACTGTAAAAAAGCCAAGGAAGAATTTATAGCCAATAATGAGCTTGATGTGGAGCATTTGCCTACTCATCATGATTGAAAAACATTAATTTTTGCATAAAAAAGGAACACTTTTTGCTTGTATAGTTTTTGCATATTTTGAAAGGAGAAAACTATGCAGGTAAATTATAGAACGATCAGCTCGTATGAATACGATGCTATTAGTGGTCAGTATAAACAGGTGGATAAACAGGTTGAAGATTATTCTTCATCTGGAAATTCTGATTTTATGGATATATTAAATAAGGCGGATGAGAAGTCAAGCGGAGATGCTTTAAATTCTAGCAATAGTTTTCAAAGCAATGCGCAAAACTCAAATTCAAATTTAAGTAATTATGCTCAAATGTCAAATGTTTACGCTTATCGTTTTAGACAAAATGAAGGCGAGTTGTTTATGAGAGCTCAAAGTGCTAGCGTTCACAATGATCTTACACAACAAGGTGCAAATGAACAAAGTAAGAATAATACTTTGTTAAATGATTTATTGAACGCAATTTAATCAAAAGCTCCATTTTGGAGCTTTTGTATTTACTTGCAAGAATTTATAATTTCTCTATTTCAAAAGGTGCAAAATTTTTACAAAAAATTTCAAATTCTTGCTCCTCTTTTTCATTTAATTTGATATGTAATATAGCTTTGCAATCCTTAAAATCTTTTGTGAAATTAAAAGAATAAGTTTTTAAAAAATGTTCAAAACGATTTAAATTTTTTAAATCAATAGCAATGGTTATATTTTTTTTCAATTCGAATGAAAGTAAAGAAGAATTATTAATCACGGCATTTGCCGCATCATTATAGGCTCTTACAAGTCCCCCTGTACCAAGTTTTATACCGCCAAAATATCTTACAGTGATTAAAGCCGCATTGATAAGATCATAGCCCCTTAGAACATTTAAAGTTGGCATTCCAGAAGTTCCTTTAGGTTCTCCATCATCGCTTTTATCTTCTACAATTTGATTAAAATCATTTAAAACACGATAAGCATAGACAAAATGAACAGCTTTTGGATGCTCTTTTTTTAGCGTTTCTATTAAAAATTTAAAATCTTTAAAAGGGCAAAGAAAAGATAAGAAAATAGATTTTTTAATATCGATTTGTGTTTGAAAAATTTGATCAATAGTTTGCATTTTTGCCTTTTTTTGTTTAAAATTATACTTATAAAAACTAAAATCAATTTGATGTTAATTTTTAAGATGTTTGATATTTATATGATTTGCATTGATATTTTAAGTTTAATTTTGTAAAATTTTCATTATGGAAAAAATCAAAAATTATAAACTTATCATCATTTTACTTAGTCTTGATTTGTTGGCTTTGCTTTATGGAATTTCAACACTGAGTATTAGTACTGATGAAGCTGATATTTATTTTGGTGAGCAGGGTAAATCACTTATTTTTTCCCATAGTTTGCTTTATTATATATCTCATTTTGGAACTTTTATTTTTGGGCAAAATGATTTTGGTTTAAGGCTTCCTTTTTTATTTTTTCATTTTTTAAGTTGTTTGCTTTTGTATTTGCTAGCTTTAAAATATACTAAAACTAAAATTGATGCTTTTTTTTCTTTATTGTTATTTGTTTTATTGCCGGGTACTGTTGCAAGTGCTTTACTGGTTAATGCCGCATCTTTGGTGATTTTTTTAACCCTTGCTATATTATGTGCTTACGAATATGAAAAAAAATGGCTTTTTTATATATTATTGATTATAGTGTTATTTGTTGATAAATCTTTTAATATTTTATTTTTAACTTTTTTCTTTTTTGGAATTTATAAAAGAAATGCTATTTTATTTACCTTATCTCTTGTTTTGTTTGGAGCGAGTATTAGTTTTTATGGTTTTGATACAGGTGGTCGTCCAAGAGGTTATTTTTTAGATACTTTAGGAATTTTTGCTGCATGTTTTTCTCCTTTGGTTTTTGTGTATTTTTTTTATACTATTTATCGTTTGACTTTTCAGAAATATAAAAATTTATTATGGTTTTTAATGAGCGTAACATTTGTATTTTGTTTGTTGCTTTCTTTAAGACAAAAACTTTTTTTAGATGATTTTTTGCCTTTTTGTGTTATTTGCACTCCTTTACTTATAAAAACTTTAATGCAAAGTTATAGGGTGAGATTACCAGTTTTTCGATTAAGGTATAAAATCTTTATAGAATGTTCTATAATTTTTTTGATATTTTGTTACTTTTTAATCGTCGCTAATCAATTATTGTATTATTTCATAAACAATCCAAATCGTCATTTTGCCAATAATTATCATTTTGCTAAAGAATTGGCGCTAGAATTAAAAAAACAAGATGTTTTAGAGCTTGCAACAGCCCCAAGTTTGCAAAAAAGATTGCGATTTTATGGAATAAAAAATAGCAATAAGTTTTATTTAAAAGCTTTAAAACAAGCCGATAAGCATGATATGGACAAAAAAATTGTTAAAGTAAAACTTGGAAAATATGAAAAAGTATATCAGATTTTAAACTATGATTAAAGCTTTCAGTTTGTTGGAATTTGTGTTTATAATTCTCATTTTAGGTATAGTTTTTAATTTAGGCAGTCTTTACTTAAAAAAAGACAATCTACTAGAAGGTGCAATACAAATTCTTAATGATATCCAATATACCCAAAGTTTAGCCATGATGCAAGAAGGCATAAGAGTTGATGAGTTGGCTATCGCAAAAAGAGAGTGGTTTAAAAGTAAATGGCAGATTTATTTTATAAAATCAGCTGCCACAGGTTATGATCAAACATATACTATTTTCTTGGATAAAAATGGCGATGGAAATGCTAATTTAGGTAAAACTGAAATCAATATAGATAGAGAAATTGCTGTTGATGTAATCAATCATAACAAATTAATGAATTCAGGTCAAAGTGGAGTTATTAGTAAAGATGATGAAAAAACTACACAAAGATTTAATCTTACAAAAAGATTCGGAATAGAAAAGGTTGAATTTAAAGGATCTTGTTCAGGATTTACTAGATTAGTATTTGATGAAATGGGCAGAGTGTATTCTCCGTTAAAAAATGCCAATTATGCATATGAAAAAACTTTAGCAAAGAATAATTCAGATTGCATTATACGTTTGTTATCAAAAAAGGATGCTCTTTGTATCGTTATAGATACGCTTAGCGGTTATGCTTATATTCCAGATTTTAAAACACTTAAAAGTCAATTTGTTAATATAAAAAATAAAAATTACGAGTGCTCTAAAATATAGCCCCCATTTTTTAACCCACCAAATACTTATATAAATACTTACACAAATATTTATATTATTTAATCCTTTATTTAATCCCCTTTTAAGTTTAATTGGTTATACTTTCATTTCCTTTTTTGAAAAAAAGGACTTAAAATCTTTTAAATTATAAAGTTTCACTAACTGAGTAGATTTTATAAATTAACTTTATTTTAGATTTTTTAAGTTTTTAAATTATTTGAGTTTTTAACTTTCTTAATTTTTTAATTTAAAACTAAAAAGCTTTTTTATAAATCTTGTTTTTAATTTAAAAACTTTTCTTTTAAAAATGATTTTTTGTTTTGTTCTTTTAACTTAGTATTGTTATTCAAATCTTATTAGTCAATCTTTGAAATCTAAATAAGTGATCGATTGAGCCAGAAAGATTTAGGCATAAGTAATTATGTAAAATCTATTCAATCTAATTTAAAAAGATTAAAAGCTTTTCTTTTAATCTTTTATAACTTTTTCTTTGAAGAAAAAGATTAAACTATCTATAATTTTTATGGAGAGTTTGATCCTGGCTCAGAGTGAACGCTGGCGGCGTGCCTAATACATGCAAGTCGAACGATGAAGCTTCTAGCTTGCTAGAAGTGGATTAGTGGCGCACGGGTGAGTAAGGTATAGTTAATCTGCCCTACACAAGAGGACAACAGTTGGAAACGACTGCTAATACTCTATACTCCTGCTTAACACAAGTTGAGTAGGGAAAGTTTTTCGGTGTAGGATGAGACTATATAGTATCAGCTAGTTGGTAAGGTAATGGCTTACCAAGGCTATGACGCTTAACTGGTCTGAGAGGATGATCAGTCACACTGGAACTGAGACACGGTCCAGACTCCTACGGGAGGCAGCAGTAGGGAATATTGCGCAATGGGGGAAACCCTGACGCAGCAACGCCGCGTGGAGGATGACACTTTTCGGAGCGTAAACTCCTTTTCTTGGGGAAGAATTCTGACGGTACCTAAGGAATAAGCACCGGCTAACTCCGTGCCAGCAGCCGCGGTAATACGGAGGGTGCAAGCGTTACTCGGAATCACTGGGCGTAAAGGGCGCGTAGGCGGATTATCAAGTCTCTTGTGAAATCTAATGGCTTAACCATTAAACTGCTTGGGAAACTGATAGTCTAGAGTGAGGGAGAGGCAGATGGAATTGGTGGTGTAGGGGTAAAATCCGTAGATATCACCAAGAATACCCATTGCGAAGGCGATCTGCTGGAACTCAACTGACGCTAAGGCGCGAAAGCGTGGGGAGCAAACAGGATTAGATACCCTGGTAGTCCACGCCCTAAACGATGTACACTAGTTGTTGGGATGCTAGTCATCTCAGTAATGCAGCTAACGCATTAAGTGTACCGCCTGGGGAGTACGGTCGCAAGATTAAAACTCAAAGGAATAGACGGGGACCCGCACAAGCGGTGGAGCATGTGGTTTAATTCGAAGATACGCGAAGAACCTTACCTGGGCTTGATATCCTAAGAACCTTATAGAGATATGAGGGTGCTAGCTTGCTAGAACTTAGAGACAGGTGCTGCACGGCTGTCGTCAGCTCGTGTCGTGAGATGTTGGGTTAAGTCCCGCAACGAGCGCAACCCACGTATTTAGTTGCTAACGGTTCGGCCGAGCACTCTAAATAGACTGCCTTCGTAAGGAGGAGGAAGGTGTGGACGACGTCAAGTCATCATGGCCCTTATGCCCAGGGCGACACACGTGCTACAATGGCATATACAATGAGACGCAATACCGCGAGGTGGAGCAAATCTATAAAATATGTCCCAGTTCGGATTGTTCTCTGCAACTCGAGAGCATGAAGCCGGAATCGCTAGTAATCGTAGATCAGCCATGCTACGGTGAATACGTTCCCGGGTCTTGTACTCACCGCCCGTCACACCATGGGAGTTGATTTCACTCGAAGCCGGAATACTAAACTAGTTACCGTCCACAGTGGAATCAGCGACTGGGGTGAAGTCGTAACAAGGTAACCGTAGGAGAACCTGCGGTTGGATCACCTCCTTTCTAGAGTACAAAGTAATAAGTCTCACAACTATTACTTCAAATATATAAACTCAATTGATTCTTGTTTAGATTTCAAAGATTGATGATAAAGCTAATTGTTTATGGGGAATTAGCTCAGCTGGGAGAGCGCCTGCTTTGCACGCAGGAGGTCAGCGGTTCGATCCCGCTATTCTCCACCATTTATTAAGGGCCTATAGCTCAGCTGGTTAGAGTGCACCCCTGATAAGGGTGAGGTCACAAGTTCAAGTCTTGTTAGGCCCACCATAAAAAAGATTTGAATAAAGAAGCTTTAAAATCTAAAGCAAGTATATAAAGTAGATTAAATATAAAATATAAACTCTAAATACTTAGATTTATTTTTATCTTTAGCTATAAAAGAATATACTTTAATAGATATAAATAACATATACATTATGTATTTATATTTATAATGATTATGTTAATATATATACTTCCTTTAGGTTTTAAACCTAAATGTTCTTTTTAATTATCATTGTTAAGAGTCACAAGCAAGTTTTAATAAAAACAATTTTACAGGACTTGTTAAAGGATAAAACCTATTTATCTTTTCTTTAGTTTAACTTAACTTTTAGCTGTCTTTATTTCTATGAATAAAGAGAATATTAGATTTAAGGATTATAAATTAAAGACAAGTTTCAAACTCACAGCTTAGTTGAGACTAAATCATTTAGTTTTATATTAAGTGTTTGAATGCTTTCCGTCTTAAGATAAAGAAGTCTTATCATAAAAACTTTAACAAGGAAGTGATGCGTTTTAGAATCAATAA
>NZ_MJYJ01000040.1:0-1663 GCF_001763255.1 Campylobacter sp. BCW_4338 | reverse complement strand
ACCTTCATTTTTAATACCACTTGTAATAGTCGCATCAGAATCATTTTTTAAACTTAAATTATTATTACTTCTATTGAAGATATTACCATAAATAATTCCATTGTCAGTATTTAAAATACCACTTCCTTTTGCAGAAGCAATAAGACCTTCATTTTCAATAGTGATTCCGTATTCTTGTTTTTCTTGTCCTTCTTTTCCAATGGTTCCAGTATTTATAATACCCCCATTACCACCTTGGATAGTTCCAGATACATTGATGCTAGTATTTACTTGCTTACCGCCACCTATATAAATACCTGCATTACCACCTTCTAATCTACCCCCTGCTTTAACTTCAATGCCTTCACCCTCAATACCATTTTTACTTCCATCTATATGGATTGCATCATTGCCTGCTTTAATAACACCACCTTCTTCTATAGTGATTTTACCAATATTAACGGGCTTTTTATTTGTATCAAATGCATAAAAAGTTATACCATTGTTGCCTGCTTCTATAGTTCCTTTATTTGTAAGGGTTTCTATCTTGTTGCCATCACCTATGAAGATACCATTAGCGTTTTGATTTTTGATTAGGCCTGTGTTTTCAAAATTTTTAATAGTGGAGCCGCTACTATAAACACTTTGTATATTTATAGCTCCTGCTAATTTATTGGCTCCAGATGTTCCTTCTATAGTGCCACTGTTTTTAAAATCATCTATGATGCCATTTGACAAATTTACACCTACTTTACCTGAAATGAAACCCGAATTGTCAAAAGTTTTTATAGTAGAGCTATAAAGATTAACCCCAGAACTCGCATATAAACCAGCGAATGATTCATTTGGTTCTGCTGTTCCACTAGTTTTTATAGTTTTAGTATTTTTAAAATTTTCTATAGTAGCACTGGAGAGGTTTACACCACTTCCACCACCGCTGTTTATTGAACCGTTATTAGTGAAAGTTTGTACATTAGTATGAGTAAACCGGACAGCTTCTTTATTTGTTGAACTTATAACTCCAGTATTGTTAAAATTATTAATCGTAGATTTGTTATTAGCAAGGCCTTGGAAAAAAACTCCTTGATCATTGTTGGAAGCTGTTATAGTTCCACTATTTTCAAATTTATCCACAGTGAGAGTTCCCTGACCTCCCCAAATTCCCATGTAAATTTGACCATTAACTTGACCTGTATTTTCAAAGGTATTGACAGTAATGGTTCCTGTAAAATCTTTATCATGTTCTACAGCTACCTTACCGTTAATAGTTCCTTTATTGGTAAGATTGGTAAGAGTAAGAGTATCGCTATTCTTAGCATGAACATAGATGACTTTGTCTTTACCGGTTAAAGTTCCGGTTTTTTCAATTATTATGGTATGTGGACCTTGATCGGAAATGTTGATTTGATTGTTGATTGAACTACTTACAGTCGTATTAATCCTAGCTTGAGGAGCATAAACACTTGCTGAACTAGCTTTAGTATTTTTACTTATTTCATCATAAGTTTTTATTTCAGGAGTAGGTGCAGCATTTGCACAACTAGCTAAGAAAGAAATAGTAGCTAAAGATAAAACTATCTTTTTAGAATTTAAACAGGGTTCTTTAATCCCCCCCCCCGTAGACACCTTACTTGAAATAATATTTTTACTCAAATATTTTTCTCCTTCCTTATTTAAAATGATT
>NZ_MJYJ01000039.1:0-3495 GCF_001763255.1 Campylobacter sp. BCW_4338 | reverse complement strand
AAACCACAAAATTACATCTTAATTTTAATAAAATAGAGAATCTAAGGAGATAACCCATGACATATATATTACTTCTTATTATAATTTCTACTATTCTTTCTTATCTTATATTAAAATTTATTTATAAAATCATCTTTAAATCTACAAAAAGCGTTTCAAAGTTTTTAGTCTTTCTTGGAAGTATAGGCTTAATTATCTTTTATTATACTCCTTATTCTTATTATTTAGAGCCTAGTTATTGGCAATTTAGGAATATGTGTAAGTTAAATGAACTTCCTAAAGTATAATAAGATTCTAGGGTATTTTGATAAAAAGTTAGGCGGCATAGATGATTTTCGACATGTAAAAAAATATAGTAGGATAGAAATGTGGCTTTATATATTACGATGATACTTCAAAACTCCTTCAAATTTTCAAGAAAAGATAGAGATGGATAATATTGTACTAAAAACAAAAAATATGCAAATGTCTTTACACAAGATTGTTGATATGCATATAAGTCCATATTGGAATACTAGAAGGTATGTGTTAGAAGGCAATGAGGGTAATATGAATTTTGAGTTTATAGAGGATGGGCTCGCTTGTGGTAATCTTTATCAATAATAATATAAGGAATAAATCAACAATTTAAAAGATTATACAGAATTTGTGTAAGCTAGTTATTTTAATTTTGTTTATACTGAAGGACAAAAAGCTTTAGGATTTAAAATATCTAAAACTAGATTTTTTAAAGATAAGAGTGAATTAGAAAAATTGGACTATTTTAAAGCATTACATGATGAATATAATGGATATTTGGTTATAGATGATTCTTTATTTTTTATGTGAAACTAAATGGAGATTTTAGAGAATTACAAGCTAGAAATTTTTCTCAAAGATATGAGATTAAATTTCATCAGCCCAACACTACAAATTGTCTTATGAAAAAACAGAGAAAATTAAGAGGAGTTAATAAATGCTAGAATTCTTTGTTAATCTTTTAATATTTATTCTTATATTTTTCTTTTTTGTTTTTATATTTTCTATTATTTTATATTTTATCTTTAAAATTTTTTATAAATTAAAAAATAAAACAAAAACTATAAATTTTAAAACAATATTTAAAAAACTTACTTTATTTCTTTTGCCTGTATATCTTTTATTATTCTTAACAGGAGGCTGTTCTTATAAATATATGGATCCGCAGTATTATGAGTTTAAGAGCTTGTGTAAAGATATAGATAATAAAGTAATAATTTACAATAAAGCTTATTGGGAATTGTATAGCGATTTTACAAAAAAAAGCCTTCTATAGAAAAACGAGTTAAGGATGATGGTTATGAATATTTTTATTATGAAAAACTTAATGAAACATTTACTTATTATGATATAAAAGATACGATAAAATCCGAGAAACGAAATGGCAATATTATAACCATAGTATATGATAAAAAATATAAAAAAATGCCCAAGCCTTTTGCTACATATATAAGATATAAATATGAAAATGATGGTGTATTCTTAAGAGGCGATGAGGGCTCTGGATTATATTTTAGATATGAAGAAGTATTCACTTGTAGCTATTTTGATAATTTTAAGTAAGGATATAAATGAGCAAAAACATTAAAACACAAGAAGCTAAATTAGACTTAATCACTAAATTTCTAGACTATGCTAATTGTGCAGATGCTAGTTATGCTTTATTAGATCCAGTTTTTACAGGTGTTATTATTGATAAACAAGAAAAGGAATTAGAAAAAGATTTAGATACCCAAAGACTAGGTGATAAACATAATAATCAAAATTCTACCTATGCAAGAGCTATACAAGCTCGTTTTGAACAAAATAAAATAGTTAAAATAGAACCTAAATATTGTATTTCTCTTATAAATACTTGTTTTGATAGTAAAGAAATAACATTGGATAATGATATTAGTAGGGTGGGGTTAAATGATACACTTAGTAAAAGAATCATTGATTTTATAAATAGATTTAAACTTTTAAAACATTAGTCTAACACTTTAAGTGGCTTTAGTGCTATTTTGTTTGAAGATGCTAAAGATAATAATCAAAGTAATATAGGATAAAAATATATGAAAAACAAGCTCTATCATTATTTTAACAATAAAGAAAATTCAAATGATTTAAAAAAACAATTCTTTAAAAATATAAAACAAGCTTTATTTTATCTTTTTCTTGTCATCTTAACTTTTTATAATATTACTTATTTAACTCTTTTAACCTTTTTCCCTTTTTCTTTCTTTGGATGGATTAGCTTGTTTATACTTTCTACTATATGGGTATATTTATTTTTAAAGCTTGTCTTTTATCTTGTCTTTAAAATTTTTAATATTGATAAAAAAATTAAAAAGTTTTATTTATTTTTACCTTATCCATTATTCATGCTTCTTTGGTTTGGATACTCTTTTGTACCTCTTGAATGGCAAAGTAGTTTTAAAGAATTTGAGAGTTTGTGTGAGAAGGCTGATTCTAAGGCGGTTATTTATGATGCAAAAAATATTATAAGTCTTTGGGATAATTATAAAAAAATAAACAAGGATATTTTATTCAACATAACAGAGCAATATGTAGATTTTAGAATAAAAAAAATTATTATTTTATGGTACTATAAGGACGGCAAAAATACAATACAAGAATATAAAATAGACAATACATACTCTTGGCTTGACATAGGTATGTTTGCTAAATACAAAAGAAAAATGATATGCTATGATATTCGAAAATATAAAGAATTACAAGAAAAAAGAGGCTACTAATGTATGAAAAACAAGCCAAATATATGAAACTTTATAAATATGCTAGAATGTGCTGGGCTAGTTATTTTTATTTTGATTTTTTAAATACTAGAAATATATTTGAGTTAGATTTTAATCAAGAAAAAATTCAAGAAGAAAATTCTCTTAGAGGCTATAGAGAAATAAAGGTAAATTTAGAACATGTTGTCAGTCAAAAACATAAAGATAAAGAAGTATTGATTGATTTAAGACAAGATGATGCTTGGCAATCAAAAATGTTAAATTTCTTTGATGAAAAGACAAATTTTGATAAACTAAATGGAGAATTTGGAGAATTACAGACTAAAAATTTCATTCAAAGATATGAGGTTCAATTTCATCAGCCTAACACTACAAGTGGCTTTAGTGCTACTTTGTTTTATGATAAAGAAAAAGATGAATTTATAGTAGGATTTAGGGGAACTGAAACTGATAATTTTATTAGCTCGATTCAAGATATAGTTCAAGACATAACTCTATCCCTCAATGGCAATATCCAATCTTCTTTTCTTTTAGAATTTTTAGAACAAGTAAATAAAATAATCAAAAACAAACACAAAAGAATTATATTTGTAGGACATTCATTGGGTGGGTATTTAGCTCAAATGGCTTTGATATATTGCGATATTAAATATAAAGACAAATTATCTTTTAGCCCTAATGAAGTTTATACTTTTAATTCCCCTAGTGTTTATGGTTGGAATTTTCCTAATATAGCTAT
>NZ_MJYJ01000038.1:0-1344 GCF_001763255.1 Campylobacter sp. BCW_4338 | reverse complement strand
TTAGGAAGTTCATTTGAGCCTGTAAGGAGGGTGGAGTTTAGGAAGATATAAGCTTGATAGTTTTGAAGTTCTTCAAAAGTAAAATCTGTCGTTGCTTCTAATTTATAAAGTTCATCATAAATACTTTGACAATCAATGATGCTTTTATTTTCACAAAACAAATAAATACTTTTTTTATCTTTATGAATAGAATATAAAAAGTCTTTACCTATCATAATTTTCCTAAATAATACCTATTTTAGCTTTTCCATTAAAATACAAAGCTTGTGATATTTTACAAACTCCACCTAAATATTGCTCATCCCAAATTTGATCTTTTATTTTATAACTTTTTGAATTATATCCATATATTTTTGTTATATTATTAATATTTTCAAGACATTTCATATCTTTATAAACCACAATAAAAATTCTAAATTCCCCAATGGCAATTTTATGAGCTAAATTTTCTTGATTATTAATAAAGGAACAATCTTTTCTGTATTTATTAAAATCATTTTTATCAAGAATTAAAATGTATTTTTCTTTTTCTTGTGCCTTTAAAATAAAATCTATGATTTTTGTTTGACTAATGGTAGGAGTTTTATAACTTGTATAATAATTATCTCCAAGCTCTTCTAAAATACCATTTGTTTCTTGCATTATGGTGGCTATTAATGAAAGAAAATATTCAAAATGATTGATTTTTTCTGGAGAACTTCTAAAAAGTCCAAGAGGTCCATTTTTAAGAGCGAAATTTTTATTATTAATAGCATTATTTTTTAACACAAAAGTTTCTGTATAAATTTGAATATTTTTCATAAAATGATTAAGATACTCTATACACTCACTAAGGCTTTTATCTTTGACTTTGTTATGGTTAGCATCTAATTCTAAAAGATAGGAATAAAAATAGAGAGTATTAACAAGAGGTTTTATAGAGTGATCATTTTTCCCTGTATATATACCTAAAGCATTGCTTGCACCATATTGAGCTGAAGCAATGATTTCAATTTTACCATTATCATAAATATGAGTGATTTTTTCTGAAACATCTATAGTGTATTTTCCTAAAAGATCTTGCATAATTTTTATAGTATTAGGGTTGATAGCTATATTAGGAAAATTCCAACCATAAACACTAGGGGAATTAAAAGTATAAACTTCATTAGGGCTAAAAGATAATTTGTCTTTATATTTAATATCGCAATATATCAAAGCCATTTGAGCTAAATACCCACCCAATGAATGTCCTACAAATATAATTCTTTTGTGTTTGTTTTTGATTATTTTATTTACTTGTTCTAAAAATTCTAAAAGAAAAGAAGATTGGATATTGCCATTGAGGGATAGAGTTATGTCTTG
>NZ_MJYJ01000037.1:0-1073 GCF_001763255.1 Campylobacter sp. BCW_4338 | reverse complement strand
TTCTAAAAATTCTAAAAGAAAAGAAGATTGGATATTGCCATTGAGGGATAGAGTTATGTCTTGCATCGTATCTATATTCCAAAAACCCTCAGTTCCCCTAAACCCTACTATAAATTCATCTTTTTGTTTATCGTAAAACAAAGTAGCACTAAAGCCACTTGTAGTGTTAGGCTGATGAAATTGAACCTCATATCTTTGAATGAAATTTTTAGTCTGTAATTCTCCAAATTCTCCGTTGAGTTTACCTTTACTAATAAAACTATATTTTTGTCCGACCTTTTCTTTTTTTCCAGCTATTTTGCCATTATAGCTTAAGTTTAAAAGCTCATTTAAGGTAATAATAGTTTCATTTTCTTGCAATATACAATCTTCTAAATCAAAATAAAAATAACTAGCTTGTGCAAGTTCTGCATAATCTTTTAATTCATTGATTTTTTCTTGCAAAATTATCCTTTATTTAAATAATGACAAAAAAATATATAATGTAACATAAAAACTATTATGATAATAAAACATGTAATATAATATCAAAGCTATAGGATAATAAAGTAACAATAGCAATGCTATATACAAAAACTTTATTTCACAAAGAGAAAAAAAGCGATAAAGCATTAATAGAATTAAAGGAAAAATAATCCAACCTAGCATTACAAAAAATTCATACACTCTATTTGGATTATGCCCTACAGCAGGAGAAATAACAAACCCACTTATACAAAATACTACCCAAACAATATAAAACTTACGAAATGCACCCATTTATTTTCCTTTTTAATATTTTTAATAAAATTATTCTACTTTTTTAAAAATTAAAATATAGCTATATTAGGAAAATTCCAACCATAAACACTAGGGGAATTAAAAGTATAAACTTCATTAGGGCTAAAAGATAATTTGTCTTTATATTTAATATCGCAATATATCAAAGCCATTTGAGCTAAATACCCACCCAATGAATGTCCTACAAATATAATTCTTTTGTGTTTGTTTTTGATTATTTTATTTACTTGTTCTAAAAATTCTAAAAGAAAAGAAGATTGGATATTGCCATTGAGGGATAGAGTTATGTCTTG
>NZ_MJYJ01000036.1:0-671 GCF_001763255.1 Campylobacter sp. BCW_4338 | reverse complement strand
CTCTCCCCACTTGCAGCTATCCAAACAGGTTTAACTTCATTCTTTGACTTCATCAATCATAAAACAAAAAATGTTTCCACTATAGAAGTAAAAAGCAATGATGAATTTGGACAAATCTCAAGTGCCATCAACGAAAACATCCTTGCTACTAAAAAAGGTTTAGAACAAGACAATCAAGCTGTTAAAGAATCAGTTCAAACCGTATCAGTTGTAGAAGGTGGTAATTTAACAGCAAGAATTACTGCTAATCCAAGAAACCCACAACTTATTGAACTTAAAAATGTTCTAAATAAACTTCTTGATGTTTTACAAGCTAGAGTAGGTTCTGATATGAATGTTATTCATAAAATATTTGAAGAATACAAAAGCTTAGATTTTAGAAATAAAATCTCTAATGCTTCAGGAAGTGTTGAATTAACTACTAATGCTTTAGGCGATGAAATAGTTAAAATGCTAAAACAAAGTTCAGACTTTGCTAATGCTTTAGCTAATGAAAGTGGAAAATTACAAACTGCTGTTCAAAGCTTAACCACTTCTTCAAATTCTCAAGCTCAATCTTTAGAAGAAACTGCAGCAGCTTTAGAAGAGATCACTTCTTCTATGCAAAATGTTTCAGTTAAAACTAGTGATGTTATCACTCAATCTGAAGAGATTAAAAATGTTACAGGTAT
>NZ_MJYJ01000035.1:0-11223 GCF_001763255.1 Campylobacter sp. BCW_4338 | reverse complement strand
CAAAATACCCTAGAATCTTATTATACTTTAGGAAGTTCATTTAACTTACACATATTCCTAAATTGCCAATAACTAGGCTCTAAATAATAAGAATAAGGAGTATAATAAAAGATAATTAAGCCTATACTTCCAAGAAAGACTAAAAACTTTGAAACGCTTTTTGTAGATTTAAAGATGATTTTATAAATAAATTTTAATATAAGATAAGAAAGAATAGTAGAAATTATAATAAGAAGTAATATATATGTCATGGGTTATCTCCTTAGATTCTCTATTTTATTAAAATTAAGATGTAATTTTGTGGTTTAGTGTTAGCAGTATAACTTTTTCTTTATCATTAAAATAATAGAGCTTGTTTTTTCATATATTTTTATCCTTTTATAGGTTTTGCATTTGATTTTTATTCTAGCTGTAAAATAATTTTTATTTAATTTTACTCATAACAAATAAATTGATATTTAAAAATTTAGTATATTTATTCTATATGTGTTAAATTTTTTATCAATACGGATATATTATTATCCACTTTAAGATTATTGGTTTCTAAATTGAAAATTGCATAGCTTAATACTCCTAATATAATCAATGCTGGCACAACGATAATAAGTTTTTTAAAATACAATCTTATAAATTTTTGCCAAATATTTTCTTTCAAACCAGTTTTATATGCTTTATTAAAAGCTAACTCTTCTTCTATCTTATAAACCGGTTTTAAAGATGTGGCAATATTATTGCAAAAATGAATTATTTTTTCATCTCTATCCTTAGTCTCATTATATTTTCCTTTATAACCAAGAATCAAACAAGCATAGATAAATTCCAAAAAATCTTTAAACTTAAAAGGGTTATTAATCCAAGATGATGCAATATCATAAAAATTATTTCCACCTAAAGTTTCATCAAATAACCTTACAGTTAGAGTATTGTGAGCCCAAAAATTAATAAAAAGTTCATTTTTCATTAAGCTTTCATCTATAAAGACACAAAGACAATATTTAAATTTAATAATTTCTTTTTCATCATATTCTTTACATATACTTAATTTAGCGGTTATATCTAAAATTTTATTAATCAATGTTTCTCTAAGTTGATTAATACTACTTGTATCCATAGAGCTTATTTTTGAAAGTCTATAAGAAAGCAAAAGCAACTCCAAAGAATAATCAATAATTTTATTGTTTTTTAAACCATCAAAATCTGAATCAAGAAGTAAGCTTAATGCCTTTTTTTCTTCATTTATTTCTTTCATTGAAATACCGCCCACATTATAATATCAGGGTTTTTTATATTGTTGGTCAAGTACATACTAATGATACTTTCATTTTTAAAATCTTTAAACAGTTGATCTCTTTTATCTAATTTATAATAAACATAACCATTTAAATAAGGAATGCTAGATGGAACATTAGGTACTTGATCTACATTTAAGCCCTCAAGCTGAGTTGCGACTATATTTTTAATTTTACTTTGAGTATGTATCTTGCTTTGAATTTTAAAATTATTAAGTAGATATTCTGTAGTAACATCTGCACGAATTGCGAAATAAATTTCACTTTCTTCTAAAATTCCCGAATTATCAAAAATAAAATCATAAAAACCGTTGCCGTTAATACTAGTCTTAGCTATAAAATATTTAGGGCTTGTGATTTTAGAAAATAACAATCTTAGATTATTCATCATATTTAAAAAAGTATTATAAAGATTATCGTGTTTATAAGGAATAAAATCTAAAAAAGATTCTTCGTTGCTAAAAGCTGCAAGCTCTCCTTGAAATTCTAAAAATTTTTCGTATAAAAATTCAGGATGTATTTTATCTTTTTTTGATAGATGTGAAAATATTAAATACCATTTTTTTAAAAGATTAAGGGATAAAAAAGTGCTAAAATCCAATGTATTTTTTGTTTGATCGATTCCTTTAAAAACATTAGATAGAACTTTTTTATGTTGATTGATTGAAAAAATAATTTCTTCCAAAAAGGATCTTATGGTAGATATTTTGCTGATATTTAAGCAAGTGGGTATAAAATCACTTTCTAATTCAATTTTTTTATTGATATCAATATTTTTAATTTTTGCAATTGGTAATTCAAGTTCATCAGGAGTTGAATTACCTAAAATGCCAAGTTTTAATCTTAAACTAGCAAGAAGTAAATCTTTTTTCTCTTGTGTAAAAGTCAGATTTTCAAGTTCGTACTCATCTTCAATTTTGTCCATTACATTAGATTTTGAATCATCATAATTTCTTAAAGCAATACTATTTCTAAGACATATAAACTTTGAATTTGGAAAAGTATTTCTTAAAGATAAATCAGCAATATCAGTAACTCCGATAGGAATTTTTAATACCACAACTGAATCAATTAAAGATTCATAATTGATTTCAATAGGCTCAGGCAACAAATCTTGCTCAGGTGCATTAAAAATGCTTCCATCTTGTGCGATACCTGAAATTTTAGAAAGTGCAATTTTTCCTTGCAATAACATCTCTTGAGAAAATTCCAAGTCTATTATTCCATATAAATTACTATATATATTTATAGTTTTAAGATCTATATTTCTATTAAAAAATCTTTCTTGCTGCTCAAAATGGGTTTGTCCAATATTAAGTCCATCAAACCAAGCAACTTTTAATTTATTTGCCATATATTATTCCTATTTAATTCTTTTGATACCTTCTTTGGATATTTCAAATTTTAAATACTTATTCTTCCCAAACCCATTTGCATCTTCGGTCTTTGCCCATATTTTTGTTGTTTTTTTTGTATTATTTGCAAATAATACAAGAATGCCTACATAAGGAACCTCTTCTTCATCTACTTTAACCGCGATAATATTGTCTTTAGGTGCAATTTGCGTTTTAATAGAATCAAGTTTATCCTTGCCTAGTACCCCCTCTTCTCTAGTAGCCAAATCTATATCACTTGCTTCTTCAAATTTTTTAATATCCTTAAGTTGATATACAATAGCCGTAACAGGAACATCATCATGTCTATTATTAAGATTGGAATTCTCTACATTATTTATCTTAACACTAACAACACTTGAGCAAGCGCAAAAGAATAGTGGCAATAAAAAAAATAAACTTTTTTTACAAAACATGAAACTAAAGTATCCTTTCTATCTTAGAATATATAATTTATGATTAATTGAGTAAATTTTTTAAAAAATTAACATAATATTTTTTAAAATTTAATTATAATGAGGCAAATTTTTGGAGGAATTAAATGTATTTTTGTGATCAATTGAAAAATAATTTAGATGAACTACAAGAATTTCAGTTACTTGAAGATGAGATGTCAAAATATAAGACTTTAAACCATGAAAATATTTCTTGGGATAAAGTTTATCAATATTCTCAGTTTATATTATTAAATCATTCTTTAGATTTTAAAATTTGCAACTATTTTCTTTTATCGTGTTTTAATTTAAACAATGAAGAATGCTTTGAAAAGCTTTTGCTTCTTTTTCAACATTTAAAAAAACTTATAGATGAAAATAATGCTTATATATTAGCTCAAAAGCGAAAAATTCAAATTTTTATTCAAAATTTTATTCAAGAATACAATAAAACAAAAGTGCTTATATCATCTGAGATTGTTAATCAATTTATTACTTTATTTTCCGAATTTGAAAATTTGCTATCTTGCAATTTTGCAAAAATTGAAATTGCTCAAGTTGCACCACAACTTCCAAAATCTCCTGTAGCTCAAGTATCTGTAAACATTAGAAGCGATAATATTAACTCTTTAAACGAGAGAGAATATAAAAATTTTTATCAAAAACTTGCATTTGAGCTTTTGGAAGAGGATGAAAATAATCTCAATATCTACGCTTTATTCACCCAAGCAATGTGGGGGAAAATCAGGTGTTTGCCTGAATGTAATAATGAAAAAATTACTAAAATAAGAAAACCTGATGCAGATATAATTCGTATATTGCTTTCTGATAAAGAAAATGATATAGAACATATTAAATGTTTTATGCATGAACTTATTTTAAATCCTTTTTGGATAGAGGGTGTACAACTCTTTTGTGATTTTTTAGAAAAAAAGAAAAAAAATAAACAATTAGACATTCTTATAATATTAACAAGTGATTTTATTTCTAAATTTGATACTATTGAACTTCTCCGTTTTCAAAATGGTGATTTTATCTGCAAAGAAGAAGTTTATAAATATTTTGTTAAATCCAAAGAAAATAAAAAAAGTTTTTTTT
This sequence comes from Campylobacter sp. BCW_4338, assembly GCF_001763255.1. Taxonomy (NCBI): domain Bacteria; kingdom Pseudomonadati; phylum Campylobacterota; class Epsilonproteobacteria; order Campylobacterales; family Campylobacteraceae; genus Campylobacter; species Campylobacter sp. BCW_4338. The sequence continues at coordinate 7,008 of NZ_MJYJ01000035.1, read as the reverse complement.
CAAGTAAAAAAACTGACAAAGAACATACATTACAAGATTTTGAGCAAATGCTGATGAATATTGATAAAGAAAATTTTAATAATTCTATTATGAATAATATTAATTCCTTGCTAGATATGGTAAAAATTTTTGAATCAAAAGGAATGAAAAAGAACTCTAAAATTTTAAATATATACTTAGTAGAGTTAATGGAAAAAACTCTACTAAAAGATTATCTAGCCGAAGAATATGAAAACGCAAAAAATAAAATTAAATGATGCAAGATTAAATTTAGCAAATTTTAATATAATAATTAAGCTAAAATTTTTATTTTTAAGGATTTAAAATGTCAGATGGATCTCATGCTCCAAAGGAACGAATTAATATTACATATAAAGCTAAAACTAATGGACAAAATGAGGATGTGGAGCTGCCGTTAAAATTAATGGTAATGGCAAATTTAAAAGGAAAAAACGAAACCCCCTTAGAGGAAAGAGAAATTTTGCAAATTAACAAGATCAATTTTGATCAAGTTATGAGAAAACTCAATATAACAACGAGTTTTAGCGTAAAAAATACTCTTGGAACAGGAGCTGAAGAGCTTGATGTTAAGCTCAATATTGCTAGCATGAAGGATTTTTCTCCAGATAGCTTAGCTAAACAAATACCTGAGTTAAACAAATTATTGCAACTAAGAGAAGCTTTAATGGCTTTAAAAGGTCCTATGGGTAATATTCCTGATTTTAGAAAAGCTGTTTTAGAAGCGTTAAAAAATGAAAAAACTAAAGAAAAGTTACTTTTAGAAATTAAACAAGAAGAGCAAGGAAATTAAAATGGCAAATACCAAAGTAATTGATACGCCAATTATTGAACAAATTATGGAGAAAAGCAAATACTCTAAAACTGATGAAAGTTATAGTATTGCCAAAAGAGGTGTTGCTGAATTTATTTCAGAAATTGTAAAAAGTGATAATGCCGAAGAAAAAATCAATAAATTTGCACTTGATGAAATGATAGCCCATATTGACCATTTACTCTCAAAACAAATGGATGAAGTTTTACATAATGAAGAATTTCAAAAACTTGAATCTACTTGGCGTGGACTTAGATTTCTAGTTGAAAGAACTGATTTTAATGAAAATATAAAAATCGACCTATTTGATATAAGAAAAGAAGAAGCTTTAGAGGATTTTGAAAACAATCCAGATATAACACAAAGCGTTGTTTATAAAAATATATATTCTTCAGAATATGGACAATTTGGAGGAGAGCCTGTAGGAGCAATCATTGGAGATTATCAACTTGGATCAGCAAGTCCTGATATGACTTTTTTAAATAAAATGGCTAGTATTGCGGCTATGAGTCATTCTCCCTTTTTAACATCTTTTGGACCAAAATTTTTTGGGCTTGATGATTATTCTGAACTTGCAAATATTCAAGATTTGCAAGGTTTGCTAGAAGGTCCTCAATATACAAGGTGGAGAACTTTTAGAGAAAATGAAGACTCTAAATATACAGGCTTACTAGTGACAAGATTTTTAGCAAGAAGCCCTTATGATCCTGAAGAAAACCCTATTAAAAGCTTTAACTATAAAGAAAATGTTCATGCTTCGCATAATCATTTATTGTGGGCTAATTCTTCGTATACTTTTTGTACAAGATTGACAGAAAGCTTTGCTAAGTATAGATGGTGTGGAAATATTATAGGACCAAAAAGTGGAGGGACTGTTAAGGATCTGCCTACTTATCTTTATGAAAATTTTGGAACTATACAATCAAAAATACCTACAGAAGTTTTGATTACAGATAGGAGAGAGTATGAACTTGCAGAAGCAGGTTTTATAACTTTAACATTAAGAAGAGATAGTAATAATGCAGCATTTTTTTCAGCAAATTCTCCGTTAAAACCAAAATTATTTCAAAATACCCCAGAAGGTAAAGAAGCTGAAACAAATTACAGATTAGGAACTCAACTTCCATATATCTTTTTAATTTCAAGATTGGCGCACTATTTAAAGGTTTTACAACGAGAAGAAATAGGGAGCTGGAAAGAAAGAAGCGATATTGAAAATGGACTTAATGAATGGATTAGACAATATATTTCCGATCAAGAAAATCCACCTTCTGAAGTGAGAAGTCGTCGTCCATTTAGAGCAGCACAAGTGAAAGTTAGTGATATACCAGGAGAGCCAGGATGGTATAAAATAGGGCTAAGTGTCCGACCTCATTTTAAATATATGGGCGGTAATTTTGAACTTTCTTTAGTAGGAAAATTAGATAAAGAATAATAATGTCCTTGCTAGATAAACTGATCCATAATTTAGATGAGCAAAACATTCATATTCCATTCTATCAAAATGATTTTGAGGATGTAAAGAATAATATAAAAGTTTTGCTCAACTCTAAGATTAATGACTGTTATACCGCGAAAGATTTAGGGATGCCAAATATGACTGACATTAATCTTAGTTCTAGCGAATTATGCATATCAATGGCTAAGGAAATAAGAAAGTTAATTGATAGTTATGAAAAAAGAATACGAGTTGTTTCTATTACTTATGATAATAATTTAAGTCCTTGGCAACTTTCTTTTATTGTAAAATGTTTTTTTCAAGAGGATCGTTTTAAGGAATTTAGCATAGAAATTATTTTTAAAAATAATAGATATTGTGAGGTTAAATGAAAGATAATATCTTTTATTATCAAAAAGAGCTTGAATATCTATATGAAACTAGGGAACATTTTGTAAAAAATTATCCAAAACTAGCTCCATTTTTAGCTTACAATAGCAAAGATCCCGATGTAGAAAGAATTATTGAAAATTTAGCCATCCTAAGTTCTAAAATTCACCAAGAACTTGATGAAAATATCCCGCATATTGCAGAATCTTTAATCAATATAGTTTCTCCAAACTATACAAATCCCATACCCTCATTATGTATGCAAGAATTTAAACTTGAACAAAATAGCAAAGAAAATAAACTTACTATTCCAAAAGGAACCGTTGTTAAATCAAAACCTATAGATAAATGCATTTGTGAATTTAAAACTGTTTATGATGTCTATCTTTACCCTATTTCGATAAATGAGGTTTTTGCATCAAGTAAAAACCAAGACTATACTTTTAATTTAAAATTACAAATAGATAAAGCAGAAACAAAAATAAGTGATTTGGGCTTAGAAAAAATTAATTTATATTTAGGTAACGATACTTACATGTCTACTACTTTATTATTATATATACATTCTTATTTGAAAGAATTAAAAATTCAATGTTTGGAAACTGATGAAGAATTTTTTCTTAATACTTACGATATTGAAAAAATAGGATTAAATCCAGATGAAAGTAGTTTATCTTATAATGATTTAGGCTTTGAAGCTTTTTCTTTGTTAAGGGAATATTTTTTTATGCCCCATAAATTTAATTTTCTAAGAATTAATAACTTAGATATTTTAAATAATTGCCAAGGAAGAACAATTAATATTGAATTTAAATTCTCTAAACCATTTCCTGCAAATTGCATATTTAGAAAAGAATTGTTTTCTTTAAGTATGACGCCTATTATCAATATCTTTGCAAAAAGCGCAGAACCTCTTATAAATAATCATAAAAAAGATAGTTATCGAATTTTTGTTGATAGAAGCCAACCTAAAGCTTATGAGATTATACAAACATTGCAAGTTAAAGCACACAATAGCGAAGGGGGTAAAAGATTATTAAAAAACTATAAGAGTTTTGAACGTTTTGAATTTTTAAAAGATAATCAAAAAGACTTTTATAGCATAAATACTAAAAAGAATTCTAAAGGAGAAGTATTTAGCGAAATTTCCTTTTTCTCCTCTTATTTAATGGATGAAACTATAAGCATTGATCTTTTATGCTCCAATGGAGATCTGCCTTCAAGATTAAAAATAGGAGATATTAATAATTGTAATTTAAAAGGTGTTGATACTAAAAATATCGAAATTCCAAGTGAAGCGAGAAGATGCAGCGTTGATGGCAATTTATTGTGGAAACTTGTTTCTGTATTATCTTTTTCTTATCAAACCATATTAAGTAGAAAAGCTTTTTTTGGTGTATTAGAAAGCTATAGTTTTTTAGATAATCAGTTAAATTGGAAATCTTATGAACTTTTAAAAGAATCTATAGTTGATATTCAAAGCAAAAGCACTTATCTAATTGATGAAAATATTACAAAAAAAGGGACCTTAGCTATTTTTAGTATTAAGGATTCTAAGTTTTATACTTTAGGTGAAGTCTATTTACTAGGATTAGTTATATCCAAATTTTTAGCATCTTTTGCTAGCATTAATTCCTTTTGTGAATTAAAGATAAAATGTCTTGATTCAAAAGAAATTCTGCATTATCCTGCTTCTTTTGGAAAAAAAGCTTTAATATGAATGATCCAACTTCATATAGTTTTTTTAAACTTATAAGAAAGCTAGAAAAAAATTATGGGAAAAAAAATATATTTTTAAGAACCAATAAAAGTTTAAAGCATCCAAATAAAGATTTAGAAAAAATTATTTTTTCAGATCAATCATTTATAGAATTATTTGTAAATTTTATGGGCTTACATGGAGTTTCCTCACAACTTCCTTCATTTATGTTAGATAAATTATCCAGAAATGAAGATGGAGAACAAGGTTGGACTTTATTTTTTGATTTTTTTAATCACTATTTACTTTGGATATTTTTCGATGTTATTGGCTTAAAAAATTATCCAAGATCTTTTAATGATAATTTTAAAGACTCTATTTCTCAAATTTTATTTAATATATTAGGAATTAAAGAATACGATATTGCAAAAAAATATTTACCATTTGCACCTTTATTATTGAGCTTAAGACGTCCAAAAACATATATAGAAAGAGTTTTGCAAGTTAATTTTAAACTAAAAGACAAATTATCAATCATTGAAAATTTGCCTCACCAAATTTTAATCTCTGATACTCAAAGAAATAAACTGGGCGTAAAAAATCATGCCTTGGGGAGTAATTTCATACTAGGTGATAAATTTACCTCTTATCAAAATAAAATAGCAATTTATATAAAAGATATTTCATATCAAGAAGCGATTAAATTTATGCCCAATGGAACTAAACATGATGATTTAAAAAATAGCATAATGTTTTTAACAAATAATGAATTTTGTGTTGATTTATATCTTAAAATCAACTATTCTTCAGAAATGAAGTTTGTGTTAGGAGAAGAAAATACCGCCAAACTTGGCTGGGCAAAAATCTTAGGAAACACGCAAAAAAAATTCACCATAGTATATATGAAACTTTATGAATAAATATTCATAATCATAAAACACACTCAAATTTACCCCAACTATGCTACAATATTTACAAACAAATATAAATAAAAATTTAATCACACTTATAAGCTTTGTATTTGATAAATCTTATTACCACATTAAGGAGAAAAAATGGCCTCAAATTCCTTTATGAGTCTTAATATATCAAATTCTACTTCAAATCCCCTACCCTTTAAAATCACTAAAGCCCTCATCAAAGAAAGTTTTGAAGAACTTTTTTCTATAGAATGTGAAGGTTTTTTTGAAAGTTTAGATGAAAGCTTATTTAATCTAAGTCAAGATTTTAATTTTCATCCTAATGTTTTAATCGATCAAGAAGCTATTTTAAGTATTCATAATCCTTATGAAAACAATACTTTAAATTTTGACACAAATGAAGTTAAAAATTATAAAGGAATTATCACTTATATAAAATATCTAGGTATTAATCATGAAAGTGCTTTAAATATTAATGATAGCGCTTCAAATACTAAGCAAATAAAATACAAGCATTTTTTTTCTTTTAAGCTTCAATCAGTCTTGATAAGACTTTCTTTAAATAAAGCCAATCGTATTTATACTCATACTAATATTATAGAAGTGATTAAACAAACCCTTGGTTTTTATCAAGATATCTTACATAAAGAAATTGATTATTCTAATATACATTTTAATTATGAAGAACAAGAACTCATCTCTCAATACAATGAAAGTGATTTAGACTTTATTACAAGATTAAGCCATAATAATGGAATCTTTTTTTATGAAGATGAGAACACTATTTATTTTTGTGATGTGTATAAAAATGTAAAAAATAAAGAAATTGAGTATAATCCTAATATTAATAATATTTTAAATCAAGCTTGTATTTCTTCTATTTATAAAGAACAAAGCTTAAGAACTAATTCTTTTACACATTCTAGTATCAATGCCAATACTCCTTTAAATCTTTTATCTTTACATTCTAATAAAGTTCCTTATGAACAAGAACTTAATAACAAAGCTTATTATAATGAACATTTTTATGAGAGTGAATATTCTTTTACAAAAAGCATTGATTTAAAGACTAAGCCTTCTCTTAAAGAAAAAAGAGCCTTAGTATTAAATGAAAGCTTACTAGCAAAAAGTAATATTTATCATCTTAGCTTAGGAGATTTTATCACTTTAAATTATAAGGAGTTTAATCATCAAGAAGAAATAAAAAATCAAGATGAAGAAAAACAAGATAAAGCTTCTTTGCTTAAAGACTTTATTATTATTGCTAATACTCAAATCTTAATTGATGATGCCATCTTAGCTAATTCTATTAATACTAATGATCATTTAAATTTAAAAGATTTAAATTTAAGTAAATCTTATTCTAATACTTTAACTTTATTAAAAAAGAATATTATCTTTACTCCAAGTTTTAAAGCTAAACCTAAAGCTCCTAATAGCACTCAAGGTATTGTTATAGGAGAGAGTAAGGATATAGAAAGTGAGAGAAATACTATTTATACTGATGAGCATGGAAGGGTTAAGGTAAGGATTAATCTTTATGCTAATCAAGAAGAATTAGATGAAAAAGAAAGTTTATATCATCACACTCCTTTTTTAAGAGTAGCTTCAAGTATAGCAAGTAATCATTCAGGTTTTTATCATACTCCAAGAATAGGAGATGAAGTGATTATTTCTTTTTTAGATGATGATATAGATAAGCCTTATGTAAGTGGAAGTTTGTATAATG
>NZ_MJYJ01000034.1:0-99287 GCF_001763255.1 Campylobacter sp. BCW_4338 | reverse complement strand
AGTTTAATTAGTTTTTACTCTCCTACTTGTTAAAAATTTCATCCTAATAATTTTAAAATTATTGGGATGGATGTTTTTAAGGTTGTTAAACTCTTTTTAGATTGCAATCATTCTTTTAAAGTATTTTAAAAACTCAGCTAAGATTAACAATAAATCATTTTAAATCATTTTAAGACGATTAAAAAGAAGTGAAGAGGATTGAAGATTAAAAATTAACTTTTTAAAATCCTTGCAAGTTTAAGCAAATTCGAAATCAAAAATTCTTTTTTTACGAGTTTAGGATTGGTTTTAAGTTCGTATTCGCTTTTAAGTAAAAGAGTGAAAATTTCTTTATATTGTTCGATTTTTAAACTAAAGGCTTGAGAGCTTAAATTTTGTCCCACTTGAGGGGGTGGAGTGTAGCCTAAAAGCTCTTTAAAATCAATTTTGCCATTGACTTTAACATAAAGTGCGATTTTAAATAAACGATAAAAAGAATTATATAAAGAGTTGATTAAAGCAATTTCATTAAAATTATCTAAAATTTTTTCAAGTTCGCTTTTAAAGTCTTGTTTTTTTAAAATTTTATCAAAAAAGCTTTCAAAACTTCCTGTATTTAAACTATAGCAGTATTGTTCTATGGTTTTTTCATCTACTCTTAAACCGCTAAATTTATTAAGTTCGCTTGCAGCAAGATACAAGTTTTCATCAAAACTTGTAAAAAGAGTAAATAAAGCATTTTGAGTGATTTCAACCCTTAGTTGTTTTGCTTTTATGCTTAAAAGTTCCACGCCTTCTTTAGCTCCGTTAGCTTTAAAAAATCTTACAAAATGAGGAGAGAAAATTTTTTCTATGTCGCTTTGCTTTGAACTTTCATCATAAAATTCTAAAAGAAAGAAATTGTCCGCATTGTTTTTACAAAGATCTACTAAAATTTTAAGATCTTTTATTGCAATTTTTTTAGAAGTTTTGATTTCTAGTAATTTTTTTTCGCTAAAAAGCGATCCTGTGCTTAAAAAATCACTCGCACGAGCGAAGTTGTATTCTTCAAAAAAAAGCTTTAAAGTTTCATCGGGCTTATATTTTTCTTTTATAAATTCAGCATAAAGTTCGCTTTGAAAATTATCTGCTCCATAAAGAAAGAAAAAATTAGGTATTGAATCTTTAGAAAGCAGGGTTTGGAGCTCTTTTCTATACATTTTCTTCCTTTATAAGTCTTTGGGTGATTTTAGCATAAATTTTTGCCATAACTATATCTGCTTCCATGATTTGCACTTCAACACTTTCTAGCAAATTCACACGCGTATCATAAAGGATTATATCCGCTCCTTTGATTTCATCATCTAGTTTGGCTATGCAAACTCCATCATTTTGCACAACTAAAGCTTTAAATTTTTTGTCTATATTTTTGGCTGCCCATCTAGCAAATTTTCTATCCATAAAATCAAAAGCAACCTTATCCGCCTCTCTTTCAAGCGTACTAAGACTCTCGCAAGTGCTTTCTATGTTTAAAAGCAGATAATTAAAAAGTTTTTCATCGTTTTTTTGTTTGGCTTTTAAAAGTCTGTGTAAAATAAGATCAGAATACCTTCTTATAGGGCTTGTAAAATGTGAGTATTTATCAAAACCTAAGCCAAAATGTCCCGCATTTACGCTAGAGTATTCCGCTTTTTTTTGTGCTTTGATGATGAGTTTATCTACTTCTGCTCTTAAATTTAATTCATCAGCTAAAGCTTGTATGTCTCGTATGAGTTCAGGAAGATTGGGCTTAAAATTTACATCGATTCCGAGTTCGCGTAATTCATTTAAAAGTTTATCGATTTTTCTTGTATCAGCACTTAAGTGATTTCTAAAAATACCTATATCTATGAGTTTTGCTGCGGCTTTATTGGCTAAAAGCATACAATCTTCGATCAAATTATGCGAAGGCGTGTCTTTTTCAAAAACTGTGCTTTTTAGACTTAAATTTTCATCTAAATTCATTCTTAATTCTTCGGTGCGAAATTCAAAGGCATTTTTAAGACGCATTTTGCGTAAATTTTTTGTGATTTCAAAAAGCTCATAAAGCCATGAAAGTTCTTTTAAATCAGGTTTTTGTACCAAAATTTCATCAACTTCATCGTAATTAAAACGGCGTTTTGAGTTGATAATACCTTCAAAAAGTTCTTCTTTGATGACTTTATTTTCATGATTGAGCGTGATTTTAAAACAATACGCTAAGCGATCTAAATGAGGTTTTAAAGAACAGATATTTTCACTTAAAGGACGAGGCAGCATGGGTATAGCAATGTGCGGAAAATAAATAGAAAATCCACGATTTCTTGCTTCTTTATCTATAGCGCTATAAGCATAAACATATTCGCTAACATCAGCAATAGCTACATAAATTTCTCGTTTTTGAGTGTCAAAATAAATCGCATCATCAAAATCTTTTGCATGTATAGGATCTATAGTGCAAAAAGGCAAGGCTCTTAAATCCATGCGATTTTCATACATACTCGCATCAACACTATCGCCGTTTGCTAGGGCTTCTTTGATACAAGCGTCGCTAAATTCGTTATTTTTATTAAAAAGAGCTAAGGAGATTTTTTCATCTATACTTTCATCATCGATATGTCCTAAAACTTCTATGATATTGTTATTTTCATTTTCTATTTTTAAAACTGTTCCTAAAGGTAGTGCTTTTAAGGATTTTTGAGAAGCTTTTAAGGCAGTGCTTAATCCTGTTTTGATATTCATTCCAAGCACGGCTTCGCCGTACCTTTTGGTGATCACTAAAGAGGTTTCATTGGCTCTTTTTAGAACTAAAATCACCTTTGCACTGGGGCGTTTTTTCTTTAAAGGTAGAAGTTTTACTGCGACTATATCTTTATAGTTTGCACCTTTTAGGTTTTTGTTTTCTATCAAAAGATCTTTTTTGAAACTTTCATCAAAGCATTGTAAAAAACCTGTGCCTTTGCTTGAAATATCAAGTACTCCAAAGGCAAAACCATTGTTAAGATAGTATTTGTTTTTGTGTTCTTTGATGATATGATTAGCTAAAAGCTCTCTTAAAATTTGTTTAAATTCATTGCTTACTTCGTGAGAGCTAATGCCATAACTAAGACTGTTTAAAAATTCTTTCACTTTTGATACTTTATGATTTTTTGTAAAATTCTTACATAAAGTTTATAAAAAAAATATGAAATTTATACTTTAATTGCTATAATAATACCTTTAATTTTTGAATTTTTAAGGAGTGAATATGGCTATTACAGTATATTATGATAAAGATTGTGATTTAAATTTAATCAAATCAAAAAAAGTAGCAATTATAGGCTTTGGCTCTCAAGGACACGCTCATGCGATGAATTTAAGAGATAATGGCGTAAATGTAATTATCGGACTTCGTGAAGGTAGTGTAAGTGCTGTTAAAGCAAAAAATGCTGGTTTTGAAGTAATGAGTGTAAGCGAGGCTTCTAAGACAGCAGATGTGGTTATGATTTTAGCTCCTGATGAAATTCAAGCAGATATTTTTAATGTCGAAATAAAACCAAATTTAAGTGAAGGCAAGGCTATAGCTTTTGCGCACGGTTTTAATATCCACTATGGTCAAATTGTTGCTCCAAAAGGTGTAGATGTTATCATGATAGCACCTAAAGCACCAGGACACACAGTAAGAAATGAATTTACTTTAGGAGGTGGAACTCCTTGTTTAATAGCCATCCATCAAGATGAAAGTAAAAATGCTAAAAATTTAGCCTTAAGTTATGCAAGTGCGATTGGGGGCGGACGCACAGGTATTATAGAAACAACCTTTAAAGCCGAAACAGAAACAGATCTTTTTGGTGAACAAGCTGTGCTTTGTGGTGGGCTTAGTGCTTTGATTCAAGCAGGTTTTGAGACTTTGGTTGAAGCAGGTTATGAACCCGAAATGGCTTATTTTGAGTGTTTGCATGAAATGAAACTCATTGTGGATTTGATTTATCAAGGTGGTATTGCAGATATGCGTTATTCTATCTCAAATACTGCAGAATACGGCGATTATATTACAGGACCAAAGATTGTTACTGAAGAGACTAAAAAAGCGATGAAAGGTGTTTTAAAAGATATACAAAATGGTGTTTTTGCAAAAGATTTTATCTTAGAACGCCGTGCAGGTTTTGCTAGAATGCATGCAGAACGCAAAAATATGAATGATTCTTTGATAGAAAAAACAGGGCGCAATTTGCGTGCTATGATGCCTTGGATCAGTGCTAAAAAATTAGTAGATAAAGATAAGAATTAAACATTGTCAAAGAAAAAATTAGTTCAAATTCAGCGTTATTTAATCATAGCTATACTTTTTTTACTTTGTATAGCTTTAGCTTTGGGAATTTTAGTAAAATATCAAAATTCCCAAGATGTTTTTTCTGTTAAGCCGGATTATTTTATTGATAAACAAGAAGATTTAATTTCATCAAATAAAGATCATTATGAAATTGGTATTTTTCAAGAGAATGAGTTTGATAATAATAAATCTGTAAGTATTTTAGAGCAAAAAATTCAAGAAATCGATGATTTAAATACAAGTTTAAATGAGCAAAATTTAAGCAGTGTGGAGCAGAATTTAAGTTTAGAGCAAAATCAGAGTTTAGAACAAAATTTTATTCCAAAAGATACAAATTTAACCCAAGATCAAAATTTAACTTTTGATGAAGATATTCATTTAAATAAAATTTCTAAAAAACCAAAACTTGCTATTATTATCGATGATATGGCAAATGCAAGTCAGGTTAGAGGTTTAAAAGCTTTAAATTTAAAGTTAAATCCTTCTTTTTTTCCGCCAGATAAAAACCATAGTGAAACGCCAAAACTTGCTTTAAAATTTGATTTTTATATGGTGCATTTACCTTTAGCAGCAATTAATTATAATAAACCAGAAATTGATACTTTAAATCCAAATGATAGCAAAGAAAGAATTTTTAAAAAAATCAAGCAAATTAAAAAAGATTTTAAGGATTTAAGATATATCAATAATCACACAGGAAGTTTATTTACAAGCAATGAAGAAGCTATGAGAAAGCTTTACGAGGCTTTAAAAAATCAAAATATATTTTTTGTAGATTCTAAAACTATAGGAAATTCTAAGGCAAATAAAATCGCTAAAGAACTCAGTATGCCTTATATACAAAGAGATGTGTTTTTGGATAATGAAGATGATGTTAATTATGTTAAAAAACAACTCGAAAGCGCAGTAAAACTTGCACAAAAAAAAGGTTTTGTTATAGCCATAGGACATCCTAGGAAAAATACTTTTAAAGCCTTAGAGCAAAGTAAGGATTTGTTAAAAGGCGTTGATCTTGTGTATTTGAGTGAAATTTATGGCAAGTGAAATTTTGCCTGATGAATTTTTGAAACTTTTTAAAGATTTAAAAAAGTCTCCTAAAAAATTACACTACAAAGGAAATTTATCTTTATTAAAACAAGATAAAATCGCTATTATAGGTTCAAGGCGTATGAGTGTTTATACGAAAAATTGTGTTTTTTCCTTAGCGAGTATGCTTAAAAATGCTCATCTTTGCGTGGTAAGTGGCGGTGCTTTGGGTGTGGATATCACTGCAAGTATGGCAGCTATGCCAAATACTATAGGTATTTTTGCTAATGGTTTAGATCAAATTTATCCAAGAACTAATGAAAAAATCATTAAACAAATTTATGAAAACGCTTTAGCTTTAAGCGAATACGAAGATGATTATTTGCCAAAAAATTATGACTTTTTACTAAGAAACCGTTTGGTTATTGCTTTAAGCAAGGCTGTTGTGGTTGCACAAGCAGATATAAAAAGTGGTTCTATGCAAAGTGCAAGGCTTGCTTTAGAGCTTAATAAGCCTTTATATGTTTTACCGCAAAGACTAGGAGAAAGCACAGGGACTAATTTACTTTTAAAGGAAAATAAAGCAAAGTTAATCTGTGATTTTAAAGAATTTGTAAGTGAGTTTGCAAGTATAGATACAAATCAAGATGAATTTTTAGAGTTTTGTAAAAAAGGTGTGAGTGTTGATGAGGCTTTAAAAATTTATGGACAAAAAGTTTATGAATACGAACTTGAGGGAAAAATTTCCATAGAAGGGCTTTTTATAAGGGTTTTAGTATGAGAGCTTTGGCTTTAGATGTAGGTTTAAAACGCATAGGTGTAGCGCTTTGCGTAGATAAAAAGATCGCTTTGCCTTTAGATGCAGTTTTAAGAAAAAATCGCAATCAAGCCGCTAATGAAATTAAAAATTTACTTAAAATACATGAGATTTCTTTACTTATTGTAGGCATTCCTAAGGGTGGGTCAAGTGAAGAAGAAATGACAAGACGCATTAAGCATTTTGTTTCTTTGCTTGAATTTGATAAAGAAATTTGCTTTGTAGATGAAAGCGGAACAAGTAAAGAAGCTTTAGGATACGGCATAGCAAATACACGTAAAAAAGATGGTAAATTAGACTCTTTGGCTGCTTTTATCATGATAAAGGATTATTTTGCTCTCTAGAATAGAAAAACTTTATACCAAAGATGAAATGCAAAATATTTTATCTTCTTTTACTCAAGAAAAAAATGTTTGTGTATTTGCAAATACTTTAAAAATTAGCACTGAAGAATTAGAAAAAGAATTTTTAAAACAAAATTTAAAATTTAAAAAGATCAATGCTTATTGTTATTTGTTTGACGCTAAAGATAAAGCCATCTTAAGTTCTATGAAAGTTTTTAATGAGGGGTGCTTTTATATACAAAATTATTCTTCTTATTTGTGTGCTTTAAATTTAGAAGTCAAAGCAGGGCAAAGTGTTCTTGATATGTGTGCAGCTCCGGGTGGCAAAAGTATCAATCTTGCAAATTTTATGCAAAATACAGGTTATTTAGCTTGCAATGAGATGAGTAGGGATAGATTTTTTATTCTGCAAAAAAATCTTAAAAATTACGGCGTGAATGCTAAAGTTTTTATGAAAGATGGTAAAAATATAGGCAATTTGTGTCCTTTAAAATTTGATAAAATCTTACTTGATGCGCCTTGTTCAACTTTTGCTAAAATAGGTTTTGATTTGGAAAAAAGTTATAAAGAAATCAAAAATATTGCAAAAACTCAAAAAAAACTTCTACATTCTGCTTTAAAGGCATTAAAAATAGGTGGAGAGCTTGTATATAGTACTTGTACCTTTACCAAGGAAGAAAATGAAGAAGTGATAGAGAATGCTTTAAAAAGCGAGTTTAAATTAGAGCTTTTAGATATTGATTTGGAAAATGTTGAGGCTAAAGCAGGGCAAAGTGAAGAATTTGCTGAAATTTCAAAATGCAGACGGATTTTACCAAGCTTGGACTATGATGGATTTTTTATAGCTAAACTTAGGAAATTATGTTAATTAATAAAATTATTCACATTTAAATACAAATTCATAAAAAAACTTAAAAAACAATAAATAATTTTTTCTTTATTTTAAAGCTTAAAGTTCTATTTTTAAGTACTTTGAAAGAAAATCACAGCGTGAAAAGGCTGTGAATAAAGTTGAAATTTTTTTAACCTTAAAAAGATGAAATTAGTCTGATTGTATTTTTTGCAGTTTTGGAGCTATTACAGCTTGACAATATCCTTGATTGGGATTATTTATAAAATAATGTTGATGATAGTTTTCAGCTTTGTAGTAAGTTTGCAATCTTGAAATTTTAGTAACTATTTTTTTGCTAAATATTTTTTGCTGTTCTTTGATGAAATTTTGAGCTAAAATTTTATCTTCTTCATTTTCGTAAAAGATTATTGAGCGATATTGCATACCAATATCTCCACCTTGTTTATCTATACTTGTTGGATCATGAATTTTAAAAAAGAGCGTTAAGATTTCAAGAAGAGAGATTTGTTTTTCATCGTAATTTATTTTGACAACTTCTATGTTACCATCACCATTACACACGCTTTCATAGCTAGGATTTGGATTTCCTCCGCTATATCCAACTTCAGTATCAATTACACCTTTTAGGCGTTCAAATACAGCTTCAACACACCAAAAACAACCACCACCTAAAACGATATTTTTCATTATGAGTTTTCCTTGAGTTTAGCCCTTTGAAGGGCTGGGATTATTTGTAGTTTTTGATTGCTTTTTCTAAAATTTCAATTGCAGCTTTTTCATCTTTAAAATCTTGTACTTTAACCCATTTGTTTGGCTCTAAAATTTTATAAGTTTCAAAGAAATTTTTGATTTTATTTAAAGTTGCTTGTGGTAAATCTGTGTAAGTTTTTATATTATCATATCTTGCATCTATTTTTGAATTTGGAACCGCAAGAAGTTTTTCATCCATTCCGCTTTCATCTTCCATGATTAAAACACCGATTAAGCGGCAAGGAATCACGGCTCCAGCTTGGATAGGATATTCATTAAGCACTAAAATATCCACAGGATCACCATCATCAGCCAAAGTATTGGCAATAAAACCATAGTTTGCTGGGTAAAACATCGCACTAGCCATAACGCGATCTACCATGATAGCACCACTATCTTTATCGATTTCATATTTTATGTTTGAGCCGTATGGAATTTCGATTACGGCATTGATTTTATTTGGAATATCTCCGATTTTGATTTTGCTTAAATCCATTTTTTCTCCTTATATACTTTGAATTTTTTTAATCAGTTCTTTCATGTCTGCAACGATAGGTTCGATAGTGCGTTCCCCATCGATAATAAAATGAAGTTTTTTCTTTTGATAAAAATCTAAAATTTCATTTAAAGGTTCTGTATAAACTTTCATTCTATTGTAAAATACTTCTTCATTATCATCTGCACCACGATTTCTGCCTAAAACTCTTTCTTTGGCAACTTCTTCGCTTACTCTTACTTCTATGACACCTTTAAGACAAATTTCATTTTGCTCACTTAAAACCTTGTCAAATTCCATCATTTGTTCTACGCTTCTTGGATAGCCATCGATGATGATAGTTTTAGTTGGAGCAGCTTTTAGTGCGCAAACTATAGTATTTACAACAACATCTAAAGGAACAAGATTGCCTTTGGATATAAAACTATCTATAGTTTTTCCAAGTTCACTCCCGCTTGCTACTTCAGCTCTTAAAAGATCGCCTGTTGAATAGTGTGTGATATTTGTCGCATCTGCTTGTGCGATTAAACTAGCATCGGTAGTTTTTCCACTACCTGGTGCACCTATGATTAAAAACAATTCTTTCATTTTATATTCTCCCTTAATTTGATTCCTAATTCTCTCATTGCTTCATTGTTAGCAGGTGATGGTGCATCTGTCATTAAGCATTGCGCTCTTTGGGTTTTTGGAAAGGCTATAACCTCTCTTATGCTGTTTGCTCCTGTAACTAGCATGATGAGTCTATCAAGTCCTATAGCAATACCTCCATGTGGTGGAGCACCAAAACTTAAAGCATCAAGCAAGAAACCAAATTTTTCTTTTTGTTGTTCTTCATCTATATTTAAAAGTTTAAATACTTTTTGCTGAATATCGTTTTTATGGATTCTTATACTACCTCCACCTAGCTCAACGCCGTTTAGTACTACATCATAAGCGATAGATGAAATTTCTTCTAAATCAGCTTCATTGATATTTTTTGGCATGGTAAAAGGATGGTGCATCGCAGAATAACTTCCGTCATCATTTTGCTCAAACATAGGAAAATCAACAACCCATAAGAATTCTAAGGCATTTGGATCTATAAGATTTAACTCGTTGGCTAAGAAAATTCTAAATCTTCCCATATAATCAAGCACGGTTTTTTTAGCTCCTGCACCGAAAAATACCACATCTCCTATTCCAAGCTCACAGCGTTTGCTGAGTTCATTTAAATCTTCTTCGCTAAAGAATTTGCAAAGTGGACCTTTAAGCCCATCTTCTTTAACTTGTATAAAAGCTAAGCCTTGGGCACCAAATTTACGCACAAATTCTTCAAATCTTTGCATTTGTCTTTTTGAAAAAATAGTATCGCCTTTTGGAACACGTATGGCTTTGATGCGATTTTTCTTTGTATCTTTGGCAATATTTGCAAAAATTTCATTATTTGACTTAGCAAAAATATCAATCACATCAATAAATTTAAGATCAAATCTTAAATCTGGCTTATCAGAGCCATAATTCTCCATAGCGTCTTTGTATTGCATTTGCCTAAAAGGGGTTTGAATTTCTTTGCCGCAAGCTTTGAAAATATCTTTTAAAAAAGTTTCGGCTACATTGATCACATCTTTTTGTTCGCAAAAACTCATTTCAACATCAATTTGTGTGAATTCAGGTTGGCGATCAGCTCTTAAATCTTCATCTCTAAAACATTTTGCGATTTGAAAATAACGATCAAAACCGCTACACATTAAAAGTTGTTTGAAAAGCTGAGGGCTTTGTGGAAGAGCGTAAAATTCACCCTGATGTACACGAGAAGGTACGAGATAATCTCTTGCGCCTTCAGGAGTAGCTTTGGTAAGAATAGGGGTTTCAACTTCTAAAAATCCCATATTTGCCAAAGAATTTCTAGCTGCTATACAAGCTTTAGAACGCAGGGCAAAATTTTCATAAAGTTTAGGATTTCTTAAATCTAAAAAGCGATATTTTAAACGTAATTCTTCATTTACACTTTCATCAGCGATAGCAAAAGGAGGCACGGCACTTTCATTTTCTATGGTAAGTTTAGAAACAACTACTTCGATTTCTCCTGTTTTTAATTTAGGATTTACAAGTCCTTCGCCACGCGGACGAATAGCACCTTCTGCAATAAGTACAAATTCATTTCTTGCATTGGAAGCGATTTCATGAGCTTCTTTACTATCATTTGGATCGCAAACAAGTTGGATAATACCACTTCTATCTCTTAAATCTATAAAAATAACTCCACCATGATCGCGGTAGCTATTTACCCAACCGCAAAGTTTAACGCTTTGACCAACATGGGAAATTCCCAAGTCTGTATTATAATGACTTCGCAAATTTATTCCTTGAAAAAGATTTTTTAAGATAATGAGCAAAATTATAGTATTTTTATTCTTTTGCTTTGCTAAGATTTGATATAATTTTTTATGCAAAATAAAATAGATCATAAAAATATTAAAAAAATTGGACTTGTTACACGACCCAATGTGAGTTTAGATAAGGAAATTTTAAAACTTCAATCGATTTTATCTATATATAAAGTTGAACTTGTATTGTTTAAAGAAAGTTCTGAAATTTTAGATTTGCCAAAGTATGGATTGGATGATTTGTTTAAAATATCTGATTTTGTTATTTCTTTAGGTGGAGATGGGACTTTGATTTCTTTATGCCGTAAAGCTTGTGAATACGATAAAGCAGTTTTAGGAATTCATGCTGGACATTTAGGTTTTTTAACAGATTTTAAAGTTGATGAAGCTGAAAATTTTTTTCAAGCTTTTTTTCAAGGAGAATTTAGAATAGAAAAGCCTTATTTGTTAAGTGTTTTTTTAGAAGATAAGCAAGGAAAAAATTTAGAAAAATTGGCTTTTAATGATGTGGTTATTAGTAAAAATAATCAAGCTTCTATGGCTCATATAGAAGTTTTTAGAAAAGAAAAGAAATTTAATGAATATTTTGGAGATGGGCTTATTGTTGCAACTCCTGCGGGTTCAACAGCTTATAATTTAAGTGCAAATGGGCCCATAGTTTATACTTTAGCTCAAGCTTTTATCTTAACTCCTGTTTGTTCTCATTCTTTAACACAACGCCCTATTGTCTTACCAAAAGGTTTTGAAATAGAGATTATGGCAAAGGATTGTATACTTTGCATTGATGGGCAAGAAAATTATAAAATGAATGATTTTAAAAGTATAAAAGTGGGTTTAAGTGATAAAAATGTGGCTTTAATTCATCCAAAAAATAGGGATTATTTTCAAATTTTAAAAGAAAAATTACACTGGGGAAATTGATGATAAATAGAATTTTTATGAAAGAAAATCTTGGTTTTAAAAAGGCTGAGCTTGAAATTTCTAAAGGGCTTACTGTTTTTACAGGGTTAAGTGGAGCTGGAAAATCGGTCTTGTTTAAAGGAATTTTATCCGCATTTTCTTTGAGTGAAAGTGAGGCTAAAATTGTCGAAATAGAACTAGATGATAAATTAGATTTAGAAAGTTTTGGCATAGAAAGTGAAGAGGAGAATGTTTTTAAGCTTTTAAAAGAAAAAAACACAAAATATTTTATTAACAATCAAAGCATAGCGAAAAAAAGTTTGCAAAATTTAAGTAAAACTTTTATTAAGTATTTAAGCGCAAAGGAAAATAACGAATTTGGAAATGAAAAATTTTTAAATCTCTTAGATGCCTTGGAAATGCAAGAAAATACAAATTTTGTTTCCTTTTTGGAAGATTTTAAAAAAGATTTTAATGCTTATAGTCAAATTTCTAATGAGCTTAATGCAATTTTAGAAGAAGAAAAAAAAGTAGAAGAATTAAAAGAATTAGCTAGAGTGCAAATTGAAAAAATTTCAAGCATTAATCCTAAAATAGGCGAGTATGAAGAGCTTTTAATACTTAAAAAGAAGCTTTCTAAAAAAGATAAATTAGAAGAAGCTTGGAGTAAGGCAGAGCGTATTTTTGAGCTTGAAAAAGTTGTTATTGAAGCTTTAAATTTAAGCGAAGTTGATGCGAGTTTTTTTAGTGAATGTTTAAATGAATTGCGTGTGATTTGTGAAAATCAAAAAATGGAAGATTTGGATTTTGATGTGGAGACACTTTTAGATCGCATTGAAAATTTATCCTATCTCATCAAGCGTTATGAAAGCATAGAAAATGCTTTAGAAGTTTTAAAACAAAAAAAACATGAACTAGAACATTATGAAAATTTAAGTTTTGAAAAAAAAGAACTTGAAAAAAAATTTCAAGAATCAAAACAAAAATTAGAAGAAAAAGCACAAATTTTAACTCAAACAAGAAAGAAAAACCTTAAAAAATTAGAAAAATGTTTAAATAATTATCTTAAAGAACTTTATATGAAAGATGCAAGTTTGACGCTTAAAGAAAGTGGAAAAATTTCAATTTTAGGCAAAGATGAGATAATGCTAGATATTAATTTAGCTCATTTAAAAAATTTAAGTTCAGGTGAATTAAATCGCTTAAGACTTGCTTTTATAGCTACAGAATGTAAAATTTTAAATGCAGGTAAAGGGATATTATTTTTAGATGAAATCGATGCAAATTTAAGTGGAAAAGAGGCTATGAGTATAGCTAAGGTTTTAGAGGAGCTTTCTAAGTTTTATCAAATTTTTGCTATTTCTCATTTACCCCAACTTTCCTCTAAGGCACATAATCATTTTTTAGTTGAAAAAAATGGCGAAGAAAGTAAGGTAAAAAAGCTTGATCAAAAAGAAAGAATTAAAGAGCTTGCTAGGATGGTAAGTGGAGAGCTTGTTAGTGATGAAGCAATCGAATTTGCTAAGACCTTGTTTAAGAATTAAGCGGATTTTTTATTTTACTATGTTAAAATATATAACTATAAAATTTCCTTTCTTTTGAAATAAATATATTAAAAATTTTTAGATATAAAGGTATTTTACGCACTATGAATAAGAAAATTTTAATTATTGATGATAATAAAATGCTCGGCAAACTTTTGGCTAAAAAAATTCAAATGACTTTAAATTATGAGGTAGATATTGCTTTTGGTTTTGCTGAAGCCAAGGAGTTAATGAATAATAATTATTTTTTAGCTTTTGTGGATTTATGTTTGCCAGATGCCCCAAATGGTGAAGTTGTGGATTATGTTATAGAAAAGAAAATTCCTGCTATTGTTCTTACGGCTAGTGGTGATAAGGCTACTAAAGAAAAATTTATGGATAAAGATATATTAGATTATATTTTTAAAGAAAGTGAAACTTGCATTGATGAGATTATTAGTTCTATTATAAAACTTAATCAATATGCAAAAACTAAAGTGATTTTAGCTATGAGCAAGCTACCTGAACGTAATGAAATTAAAAAAATACTTACTCAAAGACAATTTAATGTTTTAGCTGCAGCTCATGGTGAAGAAGCAATGAGTTATTTAAATGATAATAATGATGTTAAGCTTATTATAGCAGATGTCAATATGCCAGTAATTAGTGGTTTTGAGCTTTTAACTCAAGTAAGAGAGCGTTTTAGTGATGATGAATTAGGTGTGATTCTTTTGGGGGATCATAATGATTCATTTGAAGCAAATTCTTTTAAAAATGGAGTTAATGAGTATTTGTTCAAGCCTTTAAGCAAAGAAAGCTTTAATTGTCGCTTAGATCGTTGTTTATCTTATATGGATGATAAAAAATTTTTAAGCACTTATAATGTTTTAGATCCTGTATCTGGGGTTAAAAATTATAATGCCTTAATCGATGGAATAGATAATTATTTTAATGAAATAGCGACAAAAGACGAGGAATTTGCTTTTGCTTTCTTAGATATAGATAATCTTCAAATGATTAACGATGAATACGGCCGTGAAGTTGGTGATGAAGTAATTAAAATCTGTGCTAATGAAATAGTTAATGAAACTAAAGGAAGAGATCTTGTAGGTAGATATAGTGCAGAAAAAATTTGTATTTTACTTAAAAATATATCCCAAGAAAGAGCGATTAAAATCTTTTCTCGTATACGAGTAAATATAAAAAAGGCTGGTGTTTTGGTTAATTTAGATGAAATCTTTTTTACAGCTTCTATAGGCGTGGTTTTTGGAAAAAGTGGAGATAAGATTGATTCTTTGGTTAATAAAGCAAGTAAAATATTGTCTCAAGCAAAAGATAATGGCAAGGATAGAGTTGAAGTATGTTCTTAAATCTTGATTTTCAAGATGGTTTAAGGATTGTTGATACGCATTGCCATCTAGACAGTGAAGCATTTAAAGATGATTTAGATGAAACTTTAAATCGTGCTTTTAAAAATGGTATAGAGAAAATCATCATACCTGGTGCTGATATAAAAGATTTGCCCTATGCAGCTACAATTGCTCATAAATATAAAAATATTTTTTTTGCAGCAGGGGTGCATCCTTATGAAATTGATAATTATGATGAGAAAATTTTAAGGCAATATTTATGCGATGAAAAGTGTGTAGCTGTAGGTGAATGTGGGCTTGATTATTTTCGTTTTAAAAGTGATCTTGCTGAAGAAATTCAAAAAGAAAAAGAAAATCAAAAAAAGATTTTTATCGCACAGCTTGAACTTGCTATTGAATTTAAAAAACCTGTTATCATCCACTCAAGAGAAGCAAATCATGATACTTATGAGATTTTACATGGGTATTCTAAGGATCTTTTAGGAGGAGTTTTACACTGCTTTAATGCAAGCGAGCATTTGCTAACTCTTTTTGAAGAGGGATTTTATTTTGGTATTGGAGGAGTTTTAACTTTTAAAAATGCTAAGAAATTAGCTGAAATTTTACCTAAAATTCCAAAAGATAGACTGCTACTTGAAACTGATGCTCCATATCTTACTCCAGAGCCTTATCGCGGTAAAAGAAATGAACCTTTGTTAACTCAATTTGTAGCAAACAAAATGTGTGAAGTATTGAAATTATCAAGAAAAGAGCTTTTAGAAATTTGTTTTAACAATTCTGAAAAATTATTTTTTAAAGGTTATTGATGAAAAAAATTTTATTGTGTTTTTTAATATGTTTTAATTTTCTTTTTGCACAAATTAATACTCCTGAATTTTATGAAAGACAAATGAATGTTTTAAGAAATTTGGATATTAATCCAAGTTTTATTAGTGATTTGATTTTTGTGCAAACTCAACAAGATATAAAATCAAAACACGCTCAAACTTTAATAGATAGTATGCAAAATTTTTCAAAAGTTACTCCTATGATAAGAAAAATTTTAGCCCAGCAGGAAGTTCCTGATGAGATTTTGTATCTAGCTATGGTTGAATCAGGCTTGAAAACTCATAGTGTTTCTAATGCCAAGGCTGTAGGGGTTTGGCAATTTATGCAACCAACAGCTAGAAATTTGGGTTTAAGAATCGATGCTTATGTTGATGAAAGGCGTGATCCGGTCAAGTCAACTTATGCCGCTACAAATTATTTAAAAGAGTTAAAAGAAGAATTTGGCAAATGGTATTTAGCGCTTTTAGCTTATAATTGTGGAAATGGTAAACTAAGACAAGCTATCAAGCAAGCAGGAAGTGATGATTTAAGTGTTTTATTGAACCCTGATAAGAAATATCTTTCTTTAGAAACTAGAAATTTTATAAGAAAAATTTTAACTCTTGCTTTTTTAGCCAATGATAGGGATTTTTTACTAGATAAAGATGCGTCTTTAATGAATTATGCTTTAAGCAACGAATTCGCAAAAGTTGATGTGCCTTCTTCTGCATCTTTAAAAGAAATAGCTAAAAATTTAAATATGGATCTTGCAACTTTTAAGAAATATAATCCACAATTTAAACATAATTTTACGCCTCCTGGTAAAGGGTATTATATGTATATACCACTTAATAAAGTGGCATTTTTTGATAAAAATTTTAAAGCAGAAAAACTTGCGAAGGTTGATACAACTATACCTATGACAAGAACTTATACCGTTAAGTCTGGTGACTCTTTATATAAAATAGCAAGAAATTATAATATAAGTGTTGATGAAATTCGAGAATTTAATAAAATAGCAAAAAATCATCTTAGTATTAATCAAAAATTAATTATACCAATCAAGGAGAATAAAAATGCAAATAAAAACAATTACACTAAAGTTGTCAGCCGTTAGTCTAGGGGCTTTATTTTTTAGTGGTTGTTTAGGCACTAGTTTTTTTTCTAGCTTGGATAATGCTCAAGTGTATTATCCTTCAAATGATTTTAAAAGCAGTCCTAGTTCTTCAGGGACTAAAGGAACGATGAAGCCTTATACTATCAATGGTAAAACTTATTATCCTACTGTTGTAGCAGTAGGTGAAACTGCTGATGGTATTGCGAGTTGGTATGGGCCAGGCTTTCACGGCAAGAAAACCTCTAATGGTGAAACCTATAATCAAAATGCTTTAACCGCGGCTCATAAAACTTTACCTATGAATACCATCTTAAAAGTAACTAATCTAAATAACAATCGTCAAGTTACCGTTCGTGTAAATGATAGAGGTCCTTTTGTGAATAATCGTATTATAGATTTATCAAAAGGAGCTGCTAGTCAAATTGATATGATTGCTTCAGGAACAGCTCCAGTAAGGCTTGAGGTTATAGGGTTTGGATCAAGTAATTCGGGTAATAATATTGTACATTCTAATGTAAACTATGGAAATAGTGGAGAGATTGCAAATAATGGACAAATTTATGAAGGTGGAAATTTCATGGTTCAAATTGGAGCCTTTAAAAACCCAGCTGGAGCACAAACGATAGCAGCAAGATATAAAACTTATAGAACTTATAGCTCTACTATACGCACAAGCTCAGTGGATGGGTTAAATCGCGTTTTCTTAACAGGCTTTAGAAGTGAAGATGAAGCAAGGGATTTTGCTGCAAGTGGTGCATTTGCAGGTGCATTTGTTGTAAGAGAGTAGAAATTATGACAGAATTGATTTTTTTGGATGTAGATGGCTGTTTAACTGATGGGAAGATTATTTATACTTCTAATGGAGAATTTATTAAAGAATTTGATGTAAAAGATGGAGCGGCTATCGAGGCTTGGCTAAAGCTTGGTAAAAAAATTGCTATTATTACAGGTAGAAATTGTCCTTGTGTTGAAAAAAGAACTAAAGATTTAAAAATAGAAATTTTATATCAAGGCATCAAGGATAAGTTAGCTTGTGCAAAAGAAATTTTACAAAAACTTAATTTAGATTTTTCTCAGTGTGCGGCTATTGGGGATTATTTTAACGATAAGGCTTTGCTTGAAAGTGTAGGACTTAGTTTTAAGCCAAAAGATGGTCATAAAGATTTAAATGTAGACATAGTGCTTAGCAAAAAAGGTGGTAAGGCTGCTGTAGCACAGATGATAGAAATTTTAGT
This sequence comes from Campylobacter sp. BCW_4338, assembly GCF_001763255.1. NCBI lineage: Bacteria > Pseudomonadati > Campylobacterota > Epsilonproteobacteria > Campylobacterales > Campylobacteraceae > Campylobacter > Campylobacter sp. BCW_4338. Next base: position 81,395 of record NZ_MJYJ01000034.1, on the reverse strand, counting down.
AGAAAAAAATCATCTAGAAGAAGAATGGAATAAGCTTTGGCTATAAAAATTTTTGGAATTTTAATTGCTCTTTTTACAATTACTTTTACGATTTTAAGTTTGCAAGATCCGTATTCTTTGAATTTGCAAACTAATGCTTTAAATTTTAAAAATATTGAGGCTAAAAATTTGAAAGCTTATGAGAGTAATGCTAGTACAATTAAGGCATATTATAAGGCAAATTCTTGGGTGAGATATGCAGATAGAGATGAATTTAATGATTTTATTACTTTAAATTTAGATTTTAATCTTAGTGCGAATCGTTTAGAGTTTTTCAATAAAGATATGAGCAAGGTTTTGTTTGAAGGAAATGTTACTTATATAGGTTCTAATAATGTCAAAATTATTTCTCAAGAGGTAGAATACCAACCTAAGGATAAAATTTTACACACAAATACTAATTTTAAAGCTCTGATCAATGGAAGTATTATTAACGGAAATACTTTAAACTATGATGTAAAAAACAAAATTTTAAATATCCAAGGAGTAAATGCGTGGTTGCAAGACAAATAATTTTATTGTTAGCTTGTGTAAGTGTAACTTGGGCAACTCAAATTGAAGTAAAAGCTTTAAATTTTTACTCAGATGAAAATAAGGGTGAAAGTATTCTTAGTGGAAATGTAGAAGTAATTAGAGGTGATGATATTTTAAATTCTGAAAAATTGATTATTTATACGGATAAAAATCGCAAACCTATTCGTTATGAAGCAATGCAAAATGCTACGTTTAAGATTGTTTTAAAGGGTAAAACTTATAAAGGTAGTGGAGATAAATTTATTTATAATGTTATTAAAGATACTTACGAGATTAATGGTCATGCTTATATAAATGAGCTTGGAAGCAATCAAAAACTTTTTGGTGATAAAATAATAGTCGATAGAAAAGCTAATATTTATCGAGTGGAGAGTAAGGATCAAAAACCTGCTCGTTTTGTGTTTGATCTTAAAGACAAATGATAATTAGTGCTAAATTTATCACTTCTTTAGTGAAATTTGATGAGAATTTGAGCTCAAATTTTAGTGAAGTAGCATTTTTGGGGCGTTCTAATGTCGGAAAAAGTTCTTTAATCAATTCTTTGTGTAAACAAAAAAATTTAGCCAAAAGTTCGGCAACTCCTGGAAAAACTCAGCTTATAAATTTTTTCGAAGTAATTTGCAAAAGAAATGAAGAAAAATTTAATATCAATTTTATCGATTTGCCAGGGTTTGGTTATGCAAAGGTTTCTAAAAATTTAAAAGAAATATGGAATCAAAACTTAGATGAATTTTTAAAATTAAGAACCTCGATAAAGTTATTTATACATTTAATCGACTCAAGACATACTCATTTAGAGATCGATGTAAATTTAAATGACTATTTGAAAAGATTTTTACGACCTGATCAAAAAATTTTAAAAGTTTTTACCAAATGCGATAAATTAAATCAAAGTGAAAAAGCTAAGTTAAAAAATGAATTTAAAGACTCTATTTTAGTTTCAAATTTGAATAAATTTGGCCTTGATTCTTTAGAAGATATTATTATCAATCAAACTTTAGGTCTTGATAAATGAGAAGAAATTTAAGTGCTTATAAAGCAAAATTTAATGGAGCTTATGTCTTTTTAGGATTTTTTTTTCTAATTTATCAGATTCTTGGTTCGACTTTTGTATATACCCCGTTACTTTATGGGATTTTTTTCTGTTATATGTTTTGCTTACTAGAAGAGAGAGAAAGAACTTTTTCAAAGCTTGATTTTAGATGGTATTTTTCTTTATTTTTTTTATTTTTTACTGATATAACTTATAATTTTTTTATTTTTTCATCTTGGTTGGCATTTTTTATTTTTTATTATCTTTGTGCAGATTGGATTAAGACAAATTTAAAAATTGGTAAATTTATCCCTGTTGTTTTTGTGCTTTGTGCTTACGGCATTATTTTGTTTTTGGATATGATATTGTCTTATATTGGAGATGAAAAAATTAAAATTTTAGGATGGGCGTATATTGTTTCAGTTTTTATAGAATGTTGTTTAGCTTATGTGTTTTTTAAAGGTAAAATTTAAATGAGAATGCGTCTAGTTGTTGGATTTATACTATTGTTTTTTATATTTTTATTAAGTCGTGTGTATTATTTGAGTATAAAATCAAATGTATATTATGAAGAGCTTGCTAAACAAAATGCCATAAAAACTGAATTTTTACCACCTGTTAGGGGTCAAATTACAGATAGAAATGGAACTTTATTGGCTATTAATGATTTGGGTTTTAGTATTTCTATTAAACCTTATTTAAGTATTAAAAAGTCAAATAAAGGAATTTTAGATAAAGAATTATCTGAACTTACAAATTTATTTCCTGATTTAAATGCTAGTAAATTAGCAGAAATTTATAAGAGAAATGATTCTTACTATAATCAAGATTTTATTAAAGTTGTAGATTTTATACCCTACGATGAGATTATTCCGCATTATTCAGAGTTAAATCTTAATAAAACAATAAAAATAGATCCTGTTGTAAAAAGAAAATATCCTTTTGGAAAATTGGCTTCGCATATTATTGGGTATGTAGGTAAGGCAAATTTACAAGATGTTCAAGAAAATGAAATAGCAAAACTTTCTAACTATACGGGAAAAAGCGGTATAGAACGCTATTATAATGATATTTTACAAGGAGAAAAAGGAACTAGGGTTTATAAGGTTAATGCCTTAAATCAAGAAGTAGAACAGCTTTCTTACACTCCTGCTATGTCTAATGATATAGAACTTACGATAGATATAGAGCTTCAGTCTTATTTAACTTCATTGTTTGAAGGGAATGCTGGAGCTGCTATAATTATGAATGTAAATGATGGATCTATTTTAGCTGCAGGGAGTTTCCCTGAATATGATCTTAATCCTTTTGTAACAGGGATTTCTTTTAAGGATTGGGATGAGCTTTCAAATAGTCTTGATCATCCTTTTACAAATAAACTTATAAATGGATATTATCCTCCAGGTTCTGTTGTAAAAATGGGAGTAGGGCTTTCTTTTTTAAATTCTAAAAATATTAGCCCGTCGACTCAATATGTTTGCAATGGAAGCATTGAGCTTGGAGGCAGGTTTTTTAGATGTTGGAATCGATCAGGCCATGGACCTGTGGATTTAAAACATGCGATAAAATATAGTTGTGATGTTTATTTTTATAATGGCAGTTTGCAAGTTGGAATCGATCAAATAAGTGAAACTTTATCTCGCATTGGCTTTGGAGCGAAAACAGGAGTAGATTTACCTAGTGAATTTGTAGGAACTTTACCAAGCAAAGAATGGAAGATGCAAAGATATAGACAATCTTGGTTTCAAGGTGATACTTTAAATACAGCTATAGGTCAAGGTAATTTTCTTGCAACACCTATGCAAATTGCTAGATATACGGCTCAAATCGCAAAAGGTGGAGAGGTTATACCTCATTTTTTAAAAAGCATAGAAAATAATAATACAACTATAGAAAATCAAATGGATGAAAATAAAAAAGAAATTTTTACTTTATTTGAAAAGAGTCAATTGCCTTATATAAGAGATGCAATGTATGCCGTTGCCAATGAGCAAGGAGGAACCTCTTATCGTTATTTGCATAATCTTGATGTGAAAGTTGCAGCAAAAACAGGAACTGCTCAGGTTGTGGGATTTTCACAAACAGATAAAAATAGGGTTGATGAAAAACAATTTGAGTATTATACTAGATCTCATGCGTGGCTTACTTCTTATGCTCCTTATTCTAAGCCAAAATATGTAGTTACCGTTCTTTTGGAACATGGTGGGAGAAATATTACTTCAGGGGCAACTGTAGCTAAAATTTATCAAAAAATGATTGAACTTGGATATTTTAAATAATTTTTAGTTGTAAATTGAGTTTTTCAAAAAAAACTTTTTTAGCAATTGGTTTAAAAATCTTGTATTAAACAAATTATAAGTTTAATACAAGGAAAATTTATCTATGTTAACAAAAGTATCTTAAAAGATGGCTTTTGTTCTTTTTTCAAGCCAAATTAGAGCTTTTGGATAATCACCTAGCTTAGGAGAAAGTTTTTCAAATACTTCTTTGTGATAATTGTTTAACCATTCTTTTTCTTTTTCATCTAACATTTTTGTATCAATACAAGATATTTCAAAAGGACAAAGAGTAACAGGTTTAAAGTATAAAAACTCTCCAAAATCTTTATTTTTAGGATTTTCTACTTTAGTATGAATAACTAAATTTTCAAGTCTTATACCCCATTTACCTACTTTATAAATACCTGGCTCTATGGAGGTTAGCATACCTTCTTTGGCTTTTGTTTTTTCAAGCACAGGGGATAGATAAGATAAAACTTGTGGACCTTCATGGACATTTAAAAAATATCCCACGCCATGTCCTGTGCCGTGTATATAGTCAATTTGTTCTTTCCATAAAGGTGCGCGTGTGATTGCATCAAGTAAGGGCATAGCTATATCTTTTGGAAAAATTGCACTGGAAATGGCAATATGTGCTTTTAAAACCAAGGTATAGTCATGAATTTGTTCTGCATTAGCCTTTCCTATTGGTACAACGCGTGTAATATCTGTTGTGCCGTTTTTATATTGTCCACCAGAATCAATAAGTAAAAGCCCATCTTTTTTAAGATAAGCAAAACTCTCTTTTGTGGCTTTATAATGTGGATATGCTGCGTTTTCGTTAAAACCTGCTATAGTGGCAAAACTATCACTTATGTAGTACTTGCTTTGTGCTCTAAATTCGCTTGCTTTAGCATCTATGTCCAATTCGCTTATTAATTCTTTATTTTCTATCGCTTCTTCAAGCCAGGCAAAAAATTTACATAAAGCCACTCCATCTTCTATCATAGCATCTTGTATATGCGCTATTTCTTTTGTATTTTTAGCTGCTTTTAAGTGAGTGCTTGGATTAATTTCTTGGATGATTTTTACGCTTTTGTCTAAAGAATTTATGAGTAAAGCGGTCATTTTTGAAGGTTCAATAAGCAAATTTGTATTTGTAAGTTTTTCAAGCTCCATGATGATTTCATCATAATTTTTAAGCCAAAACCCATCTAAATTTAATTTTTTTTCAAGTTCTGAATTTACTTTTTTCTGATCAACAAAAAGCAAAGCTTTGTCTTCCAAGATTAGCAAATGACTTAAAAATACAGGATTATAATTTACATCATTCCCTCTTAAATTTGTAAGCCAAGCTATATCATCAAGGCTGGAGATTAAATGAGAAGTAGCATTTAAATTTTTCATTTTTTGACGCACTAATGCTAATTTTTCTTTTCTTGAGTAAGAGCAGTATTCTAGTTCGTGTTCATAAATTTTTTCTTGTGGTAAAGTGGGACGATCTTTCCAAAGTGGACTTATTAAATCTATATGTTTTAAATTTGCCTTGCAATTAATCTTTAAATCTTTTTGCAAAGATAAAGGTAAAAGTGCAAAATCGATGCCTAAAATTTGATCTTCGCTTAAATTTTTTTCCAACCATTTGGTAAAAGTATTTTTAGCATCTTGCTTTTGTAAAAGTATGCCACTACCTTCTAATTCCTTTTGTGCTTGAAGCCAATATCTTCCATCTACCCACAAAAAGCCCTCTTCTTGTGTGATAAGAACTGTTCCAACAGAACCCTTAAAGCCACTGATAAAGATTCTGTTTTTGTAATATTCTGGTAAATATTCGCTCAAATGCGGATCTGCACTTAAGATGAGATAGGCGTCAATATTATTTTCTTTCATTAATCTTCTAAGTTCTAATACTCTTTGTTTGTAAATACTCATATTTTCTCCTTAATATTAATTTTTTAGTATTTTATTGATAGGTTTTTTGAGTATAAGTAAAATTATAACAGCACCAAGTAATATCCACATATATTGGTAAAATAAATTTGGTAAATAAGCTATATTTTCTTCACTTGCTTTACCACCTATGAATCCAGCTAAAGCATTGCCTAATGCACTTGCTACAAACCAAAGTCCCATGACTTGATTTTCGATTAAATCAGGGGCAACCTTAGCCATTATAGAGAGTCCAATAGGAGACACGCATATTTCCCCAAGTGTTAAAAAGAATATACTTATGATAATCCAAGCCATGGATATTGGTAAACCATTGTTGTTTATTAGATTTTGTGAAGCAAAGGTCATCATCATAAAACCAATGCCGGCAAATAATATTCCTAAAGTAAATTTTCCAATGGAAGAAAAATATATATTTTTTTCTCTAAAAATATCCAAATATAACTTGCTATAGGAGCAAGTATGATGATAAAAATTGGATTAAAAGATTGAAACCAGTTTGTTGGAATTTTCCAATCAAAAATATTTCTATTTGTAAAATCTTGCGCAAAAAGATTATAAGCAGTAGGTTTTTGTTTAAAAGTACTCCAAAAAAAAGTGGCTGCAAAGAATAAAACAATTAAAATTGTTAATTGCTGTTTTTCTCTTTTATTTAAGGTTTTAAAAACAAAAAGATATATGAAATAAATTACCAAACATAGTAAAATTACAATTAGAAGTTTTTTTGATAGTATTATGGGATTAATATCTGCAAGATTAATAAAAATTAGAAAAAATCCAATAATACTTAACAAGCTTATACTTAGTATAAGAGTTAAATTTTTACTTTTTTTAAATGGTTGTTCCCAGTTTCGCTTTAAAGTGTAATTTTTATGAAATTCTTCAAGCTCAGGGATAGCTTTAAAATATAAAATAAGCAAAGAGATTACCTAAACCTCCTATGCCAAATCCTAAATGATAATTCCATTTTGCTTGAACAAAACCACATATAAGAGGAGCAATGAATGCTCCAATGTTAATTCCTATATAAAAAATCGTATAGCCAGTATCGCATCTTGTATCATTTTGTTTGTATAACATTCCAACTGTTACAGAAGCGCTAGTTTTAAAAAATCCAGTACCAATAACGATAAAAGTAAGCCCTAAGAAAAACATAGGTGTGCTTAAAATAGATAAGGCTATGCTAATATGTCCTAAAGCTATAATAAAAGAACCTAAAAATAAAGCCTTTTTTGCCCTAAATAATTATCAGTAATCCAGCCTCCAGGAAGTGCTGCTAAATACAAGCATCCTGCAATGCCATAAATTGCCAAGGCGTATTCAGTACTTATTCCAAGTCCACCTTTGCTTATGGTTGTTGCCATGAAAAGCACAAGTAAAGATCGTATGCCATAAAAAGCAAATCTTTCCCAAAGTTCCACCATTGATAGAGAGAATAAAGGCTTGGGATGACCTAGGAAATTTGTATCGAGTTTTTGTATTTCTTGCTTAGTCACTTCCCAACACCTTTCTTTTTTATGCTTAAAATATTTTAACTAATAGTAATAGAAAAATAATTAAATTACAATATTTTTAAATATTTTTTTATAATAATATTTAAAAATATAACATTTTAATATTATTATAAATTAATAAATTTAAACATTAAATCAAGCTTTAATTTTAAACCCTGTGTATTGTATAGTTTTATTTTATCAATTTTTAAAGCTATAGGAAGATTTTCTAAATTTTGTATAAAATTGAGCAAGTCTTTAAAGTTGCCATTTAAACTTAGAGAAACATAATTATAGTGAATAAAATTTTTGTTTTCTTGGGAAAATTTTATTTCATTAATGATTAAATTTTTGGATAAATTATTGATTTTTTTATTGAAAAAATCTTTATCATAAGAAAATAAATGTAATTTTTCTTTATAGTATTTTAATTTTTCTTCCTCTGTTTTTATCTGTTTTGTTAGCTTTGTCTCTATTTCTTTAAGATGTGAATTTTCTATTTTTGCTTCATTTAATGCAAGGTAATTATGTTTTACTAATGTTTTTTGAAAAATATCTTCCAAAAAGTGATCGTGAATTTTAAAAGCTAAAAACAAAGCACAAAGGCAGATAAAAGAAATAAAAAGAAATTTTTCCCTAGGATTTAAATTTTGCAAAAATACTTCTATTTTATTCATGTATGACTTCTAATATGATATTAAATGTTTCTTTATTTTTATCAAGAATTTTAAAAGCAGAATTTAGATTTTCTAATGCTCTTTTAAAGTGGTTTTCATCGATAAAAGAAAGAATGATTTTTGTTTGTTCAAATTCAAGATTTGTGATTTTAAGTTCATTGGAGTTAAGCCATGATATGATTTGATTTAGAATGATTGCTTTATTTTTATCTAAATTGATTTCTTTTGTTATGATGGATAAAATATGAAATTGTTGTTGTGTAGATGATATTTTATTGGAAAGAGTAAAGTTTAAATCTTGTATGTTTGTTAATAATTTTTGCTTATCTTGTTTTAGTTTAGAAATTTCTTCTTGTATGATAAAATTTTTATTTTGAATTTCCTTATTTTGTTTGTACTCTATAAAATCTTTAAATAATAAAATCATCATACTAAGACTAAAGCTAAAAATAAATATTAATATAATTTTAAAAGAAATAGATATTTTTATTTTATTATACTTGATAAAATTACAATTTTGATCTAGATTTTTTATGCTATATGAACTTAATTTCAATAAACTATTTTTATCAAGAATATCATTTAGATTTAAACATTTTATTTGAGACGAGAAGTAATGTTTGATTGTATCCAAATCCTGATAAAGTAGCAATTTGCTTTCATAGTGTTTTAAAAGTTCTATAAATCGATTTTGTTTAAAAAATAAATCCATATTACTTGGGTTGAAATTTTCGATTTTTTTAAGATTGATAAATTTTCCTTCTTGGTAAAAATATAAATATAAAGTTTGATCATATAAATTTAAAACACAATAATCACTTTCCTCAATAAATCTTTCATCAAATAAAGCTTGAAAAATTAAAGGCTCAGGAAAGCAAAAACGACTTTTTTTCAATTTGTAAACAGGTGCTAAAAAACAATGATAAATTTCATTATGTTTAAAAAAAGCTATTTGGTAGTCAAAGGGTTTGCTTAGCTTAAAATCTGCGGTTAAATTGTTAAAAAGTTCGTCTTCTTTGAATATTCCTGTTCTTTGAGTATAAAGCAAATCTGTAGATTTTATAAAATTTATTTTATTTAATGAATTAATTTTCATCATTTAAAAGTTTTTTTAAAAATTCTTCATCTTTTTGCCAGTTTTTTTTCACTGTTACGAAAAGCTTTAAAAGTACCTTTTTTTGTGCAAGTTTTGAAATTTTAAAGCGTGCATCTTTGCCTATTCTTTTTAAAGTTGCCCCTTCTTTTCCTATAAGCATACCCTTGTGAGAGTTTGTATCGGTGATGATATTGGCTTCTAGGATTAAAAGATTAGGTGTGTCTTTAGTGCGATGGATAAGCACTTCGCTACTATAAGGAAGCTCATCGCTTAAATTTTCATAAATACTTTCAAGTATGAAATCTCTATAAAGTTCTTTTTCGCTACTCGCACTTAAAAATTCAGGATCATAAAAATATTCATGTTCGTCAAGATATTTTACTATCTCATCTAACAAGCCTTTTTTATAGCTTTTTTTCTTAGAAGAATAAGGAATGATAGCCTTAAAATGTTGGCTAAATTTTGCATATTCGCCAAGTTTTTTTAAAAGCGTAGCATTGTCGGTTAAATCTACTTTATTTAAAACGATGATATGTGGTACTTGTGGGTTTAGACTAAGAAAATTTTCATAGTCTTTTGTACTATCAAAAATACTCGCCACAAATAAAATCACATCACAATCCCCCATGGATTTAATAGCACTTTGGACAAGCAGTTGATTAAGCCTAGCACCGCTTTCGTGAAGTCCTGGGGTATCGATGAAAATGATTTGATTTTTTTCATGTATCACTATGGCTTTGATTTTACGTCTTGTGGCGTTTTGTTTGTGAGAAACTAGGGCAATTTTTTCTTCTAATAAGGAATTGATTAAAGTACTTTTTCCTGCATTAGTGCGCCCTATGATGCTAACAAAGCCACTTTTCACAAAATATACCTTGCAAGATCTTTATTTTCTATGATATCTCCGAGTTTTTCTTCTACCATTTTTTTATCCACTACGAATTTTTTACCCGCATACTCATCAGCTTCAAAGCTTAGATCTTCAAGTAATTTTTCTATCACAGTATGTAAGCGTCTAGCACCTATATCTTGCATTTCTTCATTAGCTCTTGAAGCTATTTTTGCTATTTCTTTAATGGCTTCATCATTAAATTCAAGTTCTAATTTTTCAGTTTTTAAAAGCTGAGAGTATTGTTTTAAAAGTGAATTTTTAGGACGTGTTAAAATTTCATAAAGAGCTTTATCATCAAGACTATCTAATTCCACTCTTAAAGGAAAGCGTCCTTGAAGTTCAGGGATAAGATCGCTTGGTTTGCTAAGATGAAAAGCCCCTGCGGCGATAAAAAGAATATGATCGGTTTTTAAAGTACCTATTTTTGTTTGTACATTTGATCCCTCTACTATAGGAAGTAAGTCTCTTTGCACCCCTTCTTTACTTGGATCTTGGCGGTTTGAATTTCCGCTTGAAACAGCGATTTTATCGATTTCATCAATAAAAATAATCCCTTCATTTTCCGCTCTTTTTAAGGCTTCGCTTTTGATACTTTCTTGATCTAGGATTTTTTCTCCTGCTTCGTTTTTTAAAGCATTTTTAGCGTCTTTGATTTTCATTTCTTTTTTGACTTTTTTACTGCCAACGCCTATAACCTTAACTATATCTTGCATTGCACCCATTTCAGGAGGTAGGTTAGGATTGGTATCGAACATATTTTGTGAAATTTCTATCTCTATGGTGCTTTCATCAAGATCGCCATTTCTTAGTTTAGTTCTCATTTTTTCAAGACTGTTTTTATATTCTTCTTGTTTTTCATCGCTGATACCCTTTGGTAAAGGTGGTAAAAGTTTTTCTAAAATTTTATTTTCTATAAATTCATCGATTTTATCTTTGTTTTTTTCTCTTTGCTCATTTTTTACCAAATTTAAAGCTGCATTGGCAAGATCTCTTACCATGCTTTCCACATCACGACCTACAAAACCCACTTCAGTATATTTGCTCGCTTCGATTTTGATGAAAGGAAAGCCCATCATTTTAGCTAAACGCCTAGCGATTTCTGTTTTTCCTACACCTGTAGAACCTATCATCAAGATATTTTTAGGTACGATATCATCTTGTAATTCAGGGCTAAGTTGCATTCTGCGGTAGCGATTTCTTAAAGCTATAGCTATGATTTTTTTAGCTTTTTTTTGTCCTATAACATAATCATCTAAAAATTTAACAATTTCTTTTGGAGTTAGATTCATTTCTCATCCTCGATTACATAAGTTTTGATATTGGTATTGGTGTAAATGCAAATTTCACCTGCGATTTGAAGGCTTGATTTTACAAGTTCTTCTTCATCTAAATTTGCATGTTTTGCTAAGGCTCTAGCAGCTGAAAGTGCATAGTTTCCACCACTTCCTATGGCTGCGATTTGCCCATCTTCAGGTTCGACCACATCGCCTGTACCAGAAAGTAGAAAAATGTGATTTCTATCAAGTACAAGCATCATGGCTTCAAGTTTTCTTAGGTATTTATCTTTTCTCCATTCTTTAGAAAAGTCAATCGCTGCTTTTAAAAGATCGCCTTTAGAACTTTGAAGGAGATTTTCAAACATATCAAAAAGATTAAAAGCATCAGCTGTCGATCCTGCAAAACCTGCTAAAACTTTTCCATTATTAAGTTTTCTAATCTTTACAGCATTGCCTTTTAGTACCGTGTTTCCAAAGCTTACTTGTCCATCTCCGCCGATTACGGATTTATTTTTACCTTTGTAAGCTAAAATCGTTGTTGCGTGAAACATTATTCTGCCTTTATGTTTATGTTAAATTTAGCATGGATTGCGTGTCCAAGTTTTACGCTTACCTCGTGAATTCCTAAGCTTTTTAAGGTGTCGCATTCTAAACTTTTTTTATCGATTTCTATATGGCTTTGTTCTTTTAGGGCGTGAGCGATTTCATCTTTGGTTACACCACCAAACAAACTTCCATTTGCACCTACGGGTTTTGAAATTTCAAGAGTGATTTTGCTAAGTTCTTCTTTGAGTTTTTCTAAATTTGCGATTTCAAAGCGTAAATTTTCAGCCTCTTTTTTCTTATCGCTTTCGTATTTTCTTAAAACTTCATTAGTAGCTGCTTTAGCAAAGCCTTTAGCGATTAAGAAATTTTGTCCGTAGCCGTCTTTTACTTCTTTTATTTCTCCTGCTTTTCCAAGTGCTTTTACATCTTTGATTAATAATACTTTCATTTTATTCCTTTATTAAAATTTTCTTCCATTTTTTCCTGCAATGATAAAACGCAAAGCATTAAGCTTGATAAAGCCTGCTGCGTCTTTTTGATTATACACTTCATCTTCTTCAAAAGTACAATAAGCTGCGTTAAACAAGCTATCGTTCGCACTTTCACGTCCTATAACCATCACATTGCCTTTATAAAGCTCGAGTTTTACTCTGCCATTGGCGTGAATTTGAGACTCATCGATTAAGGCTTGAAGCATCATTCTTTCAGGCGAGAACCAATAGCCATTATAAATTAAACTTGCGTATTTTGGCATGAGTTCATCTTTTAAGTGTGCTGCTTCTCTATCAAGCGTGATGCTTTCAAGCGCTCTGTGTGCTTTTAAAAGTATAGTACCGCCTGGAGTTTCGTAACAACCACGACTTTTCATTCCTACATAGCGATTTTCTACTATATCAAGGCGTCCTATACCGTGTTTGCAGCCTAGTTCGTTAAGTTTGGTTAAAAGTCCTGCAGGACTTAGTTTTTCTCCATTTATCGCTACTAAATCTCCCTTTTGGAAATCAAGTTCTATAATTTCACTTTCATTTGGAGCGTCTTTTGGGCTTTTACTCCATCTCCACATATCTTCTTGGGGTGCGTGTGCAGGATCTTCTAAAACAAGTCCTTCATAAGAAATATGAAGTAAATTTGCGTCCATAGAATAAGGAGATTTTCCTTTTTTCTTAGAAATATCAATACCGTGTTTTTGTGCATAAGCAAGGAGTTTTTCACGACTGTTTAAATCCCACTCACGCCATGGAGCGATGATTTTTAAATCGGGATTAAAAGCAAGATAACCAAGTTCAAAACGCACTTGATCATTTCCTTTGCCTGTGGCACCATGACTTACCGCATCAGCACCTGTTTGCAGGGCAATTTGTGCTTGAGTTTTTGCTATAAGTGGTCTTGCTATACTTGTTCCTAAAAGATATTCTCCTTCATAAATCGCATTGGCTCTAAACATAGGAAATACATAATCTTTAACAAATTCATCTCTTAAATCTTTAATGAAAATATTTTCTTCTTTTATACCTAAAGAAAGGGCTTTTTTTCTTGCAGGTTCGAGTTCTTCGCCTTGACCAATATCTGCTGTAAAAGTTACAACTTCACAATTATACTCATCTTGAAGCCATTTTAAAATGATGCTCGTATCAAGCCCCCCAGAATACGCTAAAACTACTTTTTTTACTTCATTTTTCATAAGATATCCTTTGCTAAAATAGATTTGAAAATTGTAAAATTGTATCCAAATTTCATTAAAGAAAAGTTTTTACTTGCTATTTTCTTAAAAAATAAAGCAAAGGCGTAAGCAAATTTTGTTCCAAAAATTGATTTTTTTTGCTAAAATTGCTTTTATGAGAGTAGATAAATTTTTAAATGTAGTTAATATCACGAAAAGAAGAGCTATTTCTGAAGATATGTGTAAAAGTGGCATAGTGGGGATTAATGGCGTTATTGTTAAAGCGAGTAAAGAGATTAAGGTGGGTGATATTATCACTTTACATTTTATTGAATACACTCAAAAATATAAAGTCCTAGCTATACCTAGCACGAAAAGCATTCCTAAAAATGCACAAAATGAATATGTGGTAAAATTATGAAAGAATTTATTTTAGCAAAAGATGAGATCAAAACGATGCTTCAAATAATGCCTAAAGAAGGTGTTGTTTTGCTTCAAGGAGATTTGGCTAGCGGAAAAACAAGCTTGGTGCAAGCTTGGGTTAAATTTCTTGGTCTTGATGCAAGGGTAGATTCTCCAACTTTTTCCACTATGCAAAAATATGAAAATCATGATATTTGCATTTATCATTATGATATTTATCAAGAAGGTTTAGAAGGACTTTTAGCGAATGGTTTATTTGAAAATTTTTTTGAAAAAGGTTTACATTTGGTTGAATGGGGCGGTGAAAATTTGAAAAAAACTTTAATGAAATTTGGAATTTCTACTATCCAGATTAAAATTAGCATTAAAGATAATAAAAGAAAGTATGAAATTTATGAGTAAATTAGAAATTGTAAATTTAGAAAAAATTATTAAAAAAACTAAGATTATACATGGAATTTCTTTAGAGGTTAATAGCGGAGAAGTTGTAGGACTTTTAGGGCCAAATGGCGCAGGAAAAACAACAACTTTTTATATGATATGTGGACTTATTTCTCCAAGTAGTGGAAAAGTTCTTTTAGATGGTTTGGATGTAACAAAAGATCCTTTAAACAAAAGAGCTAGATCAGGGATAGGTTATCTACCTCAAGAAAGTAGTATTTTTAAGGATTTAAGTGTAGAAGATAACCTGCTTTTAGCGGCTCAGATTTTTTATAAAGATAAAAAAATTTTACATGATAAAGTTGAGCAAATGCTTGAACTTTTAAGCATAGAACCTATTCGTTTAAGGAAAGGTTTAAGTTTAAGTGGAGGTGAAAGAAGGCGTTGTGAGATCGCTAGAAGCTTGATGTGCGAACCCAAGTTTTTGCTTCTTGATGAGCCTTTTGCAGGTGTTGATCCTATAGCAGTGGCTGAAATTCAAACTTTGATTAAAGAGCTTAAAAGATTAGGGATTGGGGTTTTAATTACCGATCATAATGTGCGTGAGACTTTGGCTATTTGTGATAGAGCTTATGTTATAAGATCAGGTTCTTTGCTTGCTAGTGGGAATGCTGATGAAATTGCAACCAATAAAGACGTGAAAAAGTATTATTTAGGAGCGGAGTTTAAACTCCTTGATTGATGTTAAAGCAAAAAATCACCCAAGCACCCAAGACTAAAATTTCTCAAACTTTACGCTCTTGGTTGCCGATTTTACAAGCAAACATAGAGGATTTAAAAGAAAATTTAGATAAATTTGCTGAGGATAATCCTTTCTTAAATGTTCAAGATTCGATACAAACTCATGATAAGGGTAAGAATTATTTTGATTCATTTTATAAACATAATGTAAATTCGGCTTTTGTGGATAGTAAAGGACTTGCCAAAAAAAGTGTTTATGAGCTTTTAAATGAACAGATTCTTCCTCCTTTGTTTCCTACAAACAAATCTCAAGAGCTTGCAAAAAAAATTATAGAATGCTTAAATGAGGAAGGATATTTTGAATACGATGAAGAATTTTTAAAAGAGTATTCCTTAGAAGAAATTGAGCGAGTAAGAGCAAGATTTAAATTTTTAGATCCTGTAGGAGTGGGAGCTAAAGATTATAAAGAAGCATTTTTATTTGCTCTTGAAAATATGGAATTAGATGAAGATATTGATGAGTTTTGTAGAATGTTGATTATGGATTTTGAAAATATACAAAACTATACCAAAGAGCCTTTATATAAAGAAGCATTGGCTGTACTTAAGCGCTTTAGCACTCCTCCTTTTTTGGAATATTTTGAAGATTCTCGTATAATTGTTCCTGATATTTTTGTTTATAAAGAAAATGGTGAAATTAAAGTAAAAATCAATGATGATTATTATCCTGAAATTTCAATCCAAACTGATGGTTTAGAGCATGATTTTTTAAATCATTACATCAAAGAAGCAAAAAATTTAGTTGATGCTTTAGCGATGAGAAAAGCTACTCTTTATAAAATAGGGCTTATGATAGTAGAATATCAATATGATTTTTTCATGGGAAAAGAGATAAAACCTATGACTTTTAAGGATTTAGCACTTGATTTAGAACGTAATGCTTCGACTATATCAAGAGCTGTGGCAAATAAATATTTAAGTTGTGAAAGAGGACTTATTCCCTTGCGTGATTTTTTTGCTTTTGCTCTTGATGAAGAGGGAGAGACTTCAAATGTAGGTGTTAAAGAATTTGTGGCAAATTTAGTAAAGAATGAAGATCGCAATAAACCTTTAAGCGATAGTAAAATTTTAGAATTAATCAAAGAAGAATTTAAGGTCGATATCGGACGAAGAACTATTACAAAATATCGCAAACATCTTAATATAGCAAGCTCTACAGATAGAAAAAAAATATATGAACTTGAAGGATAAAATTCTATACAATCTGTCAAACCCATTACGCTTGTGTTTTATATTTAAATTTAATTTAAATAATTTAAAAAATTATTATTTTTATTTTTATAAATATTATTCTTTAATTTAAAAATGTGATACAATAATAACTGTTTTTAAATATCAATTTTCAAAGGAGTTAAAATGGACTTTTTAACAAGCCTTAGTGAGGGAGGGCAATTTGCAGTCCAAATCATTATCGTTTTAATTTGTCTTTTTTACGGTGCAAAAAAAGGCGGTATAGCGCTTGGTTTGCTTGGTGGTATAGGTATTTTAATGCTTGTATTTGCTTTTCATATAAAGCCTGGAAAACCAGCCATAGATGTTATGCTTACAATTTTAGCGGTGGTGGTTGCGAGTGCAACTTTGCAAGCGAGTGGTGGTTTAGATGTTATGCTTCAAATAGCAGAAAGAATTTTAAGACGCAATCCTAAGTTTTTAACAATACTAGCACCTTTTGTAACCTGCTTTTTGACTATACTTTGTGGAACAGGACATGTGGTTTATACTATTATGCCTATTATTTATGATATAGCGATTAAAAATGGTATTCGCCCTGAGCGTCCAATGGCAGCAGCTTCTATATCATCACAAATGGGTATTATTGCATCTCCTGTATCTGTGGCTGTTGTGAGTTTGACTGCTTTGCTTTTAAATGCTAATCATAAATTAGCAGGTTTTGATGGTTATATCAATCTTCTTCAAATTACTATACCTAGTACATTATTTGGTGTATTGTGTATAGGAATTTTTTCTTGGTTTAGAGGAAAAGATTTGGATAAAGATGAAGTATTTCAAGAAAAACTTAAAGATCCTGAATTTAAAAAATATGTTTATGGGGATTCTAAAACACTTTTAGGTGTTAAACTTCCAAAAAGCAATTGGGTTGCAATGTGGATTTTCTTAGGAGCTATTGCTTTAGTAGCTTTATTGGGTGTATTTGATTTCTTGCGTCCAAACTGGGGACAAGTTGTAAAAAATGGCATTCCTCAAGTAGATGCTTTAGGCAATCCTAAAATGGATGTTTTATCCATGGTTTCAGTTATTCAGATGTTTATGCTTTTAGCAGGTTCTTTGATTATCATCTTTACTAAAACAGATGCAAAGAAAATCGGCTCTAATGAAATTTTTAAATCAGGTATGATAGCACTTGTTGCGGTTTTTGGAATTTCTTGGATGGCTGATACTATGTTTGCAGTTCACACTCCTATGATGAAAGCAGCGCTTGGAGATATAGTAAAAGAGTATCCTTGGACTTATGCTGTAATGCTTCTTTTAATTTCAAAATTTGTAAACTCTCAAGCAGCGGCTATTTCGGCTTTTGTTCCTTTGGCTTTAGGAATTGGTGTTGAACCTGGTGTAATTGTTGCTTTTGCGGCTGCTTGTTATGGGTATTATATTTTACCAACTTATCCAAGCGATTTAGCTACTATACAATTTGACAGATCAGGTACTACTCATATTGGTAAATTTGTTATCAATCATAGTTTTATTTTACCAGGTCTTATAGGTGTAATCACTTCTTGTATAGCAGGATATTTTATTGCTATGGCAGCGGGTTATCTTTAACAATTTTTAGCAGGATTTTTCCTGCTAAATTTTTCATTTGTCTTTTTATTTAATATAGATAAAAATTATAAATAAATCATAAAATTAGTATTAATCAAAATATAAGCTTAACAAGGATAGAATAAATCCTATTTTGAATCAATGAGAAAGGGCTATCCTATGGATGTTATCTTTGCTTTGCTTCTGCTTTTAGCTTTTGGTAGTTTATGGTTTTTTATCCGTTTTTGTGAAATTCAAACTAGGACACGCGGATGATATTTTTACTAGTTTTAAGCTTAATACTTGCTCTTTATTTATTTTATGCTCTATTATATCCTGAAAAATTTTAAAGGAAAAATATGCTAGAAATTTTAATAACACTGATTATAGCTTTTATATTGGCTTTAATTTTTGGAAATTATCTTTATAAAATTGCAAGCTGTAAAAAAACTATTTTTGATTTTATTTTTAATCCAATTGATAATTTAATTTATAAAATTTGTGCAATTGATAGAAAAAATATGACTTGGCAAAAATATTCTTTGCATTTAATTGCTTTTAATGCTTTAGTGGCTATTTTTTCTTTCGTGATTTTTTATTTACAAGATAAACTTTTTTTAAATCCCAATTCGATAAATTCTATGAAAGGGGATTTGAATTTAAATACTGTAATTAGTTTTATTACAAATACAAACCTTCAGCATTATAGTGGAGAGAGTGCTTTAAGTTTGCTTTCCCAAAATACAGGCATTTTACTTGCTATGTTTGTTTCAAGTGCAAGTGGATATTCTGCTTGTATGGCTTTTTGTCGTGCTTTATGTGGTATGCAAATGGGAAATTTTTATGAAGATTTTACGCGTATTATTACGCGTTTGATGTTGCCTTTAAGTTTTATTTTGGCTGTAATTTTTATCTCTGAAGGCGTGGTGCAAAACTATCACGCAAATTTTAGCGTGCTTACTTTAGAAAATAAATTTCAAAGTATTGCCACAGGTCCTGTTGCAGCTCTTGAGTCTATAAAACATTTAGGGACAAATGGGGGTGGTTTTTTTGGTGCTAATTCAAGCATGCCTTTTGAAAATCCTACTTCACTTACAAATTTTTTACAAATTTTATCCATGATGCTTATTCCTAGTGCCTGTGTTGTAGCTTTTGGATTGATGGTTTATCATAGAAAAGAAAGACAAGGTTTTGCTCTTATGGGAAAAGAAGGGGGAGTTATTTTTGGTGCAATGGGGATTATTTTTATCATTTCTTTGCTTTTAATTTATTTTAGCGAAAAAATGTCAAATCCAAATTTGGATTCTTTGGGTTTAAATGCAAATTTGGGAAATTTAGAAGGTAAAGAAATAAGATTTGGCACAGATGGTTCGAGTTTATTTAGTGCTGTAACTACTGCTTTTACTACAGGAAGCGTCAATAATATGCACGATAGTTTAAATCCTTTAAGCATCAGTGCTACTTTGCTAAATATGATGTTAAATGTAGCTTTTGGTGGCGAAGGAGTAGGGCTTATGAATATGATTATTTATGTGCTTTTAACCGTGTTTATTTGTGCATTAATGATAGGCAGAACTCCAGAATTCTTGGGTAAAAAAATAGAAAGCGCACAAATGAAGCTTATAGCTTTGGTAATTCTTATCCATCCTTTATTAATCCTTGTTTTAAGTGCATTAGCTGTTGTTTTTGCAAAAGATAGCATAAGTAATCCTAGCTTTCATGGCTTGGCTCAAATTTTGTATGAATTTAGTTCTTCGGCAGCAAATAATGGTTCAGGACTTGAAGGTTTAAAAGATGATAATTTATTTTGGAATTTAAGTACAGCTTTTGCTATGTTTTGTGGGCGTTATTTGGTTTTAATAGCTCAGCTTGCTATAGCTGGATCGCTTTTGGCTAAAAATACACAAGAAAATACTGCAAATTCTTTAAAAACGGATAATTTAACTTTTATGTTTGTGCTTGTTTGTATTATATATATTTTTGCTGCACTTACTTTTTTTCCGGTGCTTACTTTATCAAGCATTGCAGAATATTTATCTTTATGGCATTAAGGAGAGTCAATGTCTAAAAAACAAAATAAACTCATTACAAAAGAAATTTTAAATAATGCCATAAAAGGAGCATTTTTAAAATTTGATCCACGCTTTATGATAAAAAATCCTGTTATGTTTATGGTGGAAGTTGGATTGATTCTTACTTTGATTTTAAGTATTTTTCCTACTTTGTTTAATGGAAATTCTGATGAAAGAATTTATAACATCTTAATCACTTTTATTTTATTTGTAACCTTGCTTTTTGCAAATTTTGCAGAAAGTATTGCAGAAGGAAGGGGTAAAGCCCAAGCAGCTACCTTAAGACAAAGTAAAAAGGATTCTAAAGCTAGACGCATAAAAAGTGATGGCAGTGAAGAAATGCTTAATTCTAGCGAGTTAAAAATAGGTGATATAGTTTTAGTTAAAGCAGGTGAACTTATACCTAATGATGGAGAAATTATAGAAGGTGCTGCAAGTGTTGATGAATCAGCTATTACAGGTGAAAGTGCTCCTGTTATGCGTGAAGCGGGCGGTGATTTTTCTTCTGTTACAGGTGGGACTACGGTTTTAACTGATTTTTTAAAGATTAAAATTTTAGTTGGAGCTGGGGAAAGTTTTTTAGATAAAATGATCAATCTTGTAGAAGGTGCTGCGCGTCAAAAAACTCCAAATGAAATTGCTCTTAATACTCTTTTAATTGTGCTTAGTTTGAGTTTTCTAGTAGTGGTTGTAAGTTTATATCCTTTTATGCAATTTTTAGGCGTGAGTTTGCCTATTTCGTGGTTAGTAGCATTGCTTGTATGTCTTATTCCTACAACTATAGGGGGGCTTTTATCAGCTATAGGAATAGCAGGTATGGACAGGGTAACGCGTTTTAATGTGATCGCGCTTTCAGGTAAGGCTGTTGAAAGTTGTGGTGATGTTGATACTATGATTTTAGATAAAACGGGAACGATTACTTTTGGAAACCGTTTGGCAAATGAATTTTATGAAGTCCAAGGTATAAGCAAAGACGAAATGATTAAAGCTTGTGTTTTATCCTCTTTAAAAGATGAAACTCCAGAAGGTAAAAGTATAGTTGCATTGGCTCAAAAAATGGGTTATGAATTAGAAGGTAATGATATTAAAGAATTTATCGAATTTAGCGCTCAAAATAGAATGAGCGGTGTGGATTTGCAAGATAATACAAAAATTCGCAAAGGTGCTTTTGATGCTATAAGAGCTTATATAAGCGAAATGAATGGAAAAATTCCTAGCGATTTAGAAACTAAGGTAATGGAAATTTCAAATCTTGGTGGCACTCCTTTGGTAGTGTGTAAAAATGAAAAAATTTTAGGAGTGATTTATCTAAAGGATACAGTAAAACCAGGACTTAAAGAGCGTTTTGATGAGCTTAGAAAAATGGGCATAAAAACTTTAATGTGTACTGGAGATAATCCTTTAACAGCAGCTACTATAGCTAAAGAAGCAGGGCTTGATGGATTTATAGCAGAATGCAAGCCTGAAGATAAAATAGAAGCCATTAAAAAAGAACAAGCCCAAGGTAAGATAGTAGCCATGACAGGAGATGGAACCAATGATGCTCCAGCTCTTGCACAAGCTGATGTAGGTATAGCTATGAACTCAGGAACTCAAGCAGCCAAAGAAGCAGCCAATATGATAGATCTTGATTCTAATCCTACTAAAATTTTAGAAGTAGTTGAAATAGGAAAAGGTTTGCTTATTACTAGGGGTAGTCTTACAACTTTTAGCATGGCAAATGATATTGCTAAGTATTTTGCTATTTTACCTGCTATGTTTAGTGTGGTTTTACCTCAAATGCAAATTTTAAATATTATGCATTTGGCTACCCCGCAAAGTGCTATTTTATCAGCACTTATTTTTAATGCTATTATTATACCTTTGCTCATACCTATTGCTATGCGTGGAGTTAAATTTAAGCCTATGAAAAGCGAGCATTTGCTTTTAAGAAATTTGAG
This sequence comes from Campylobacter sp. BCW_4338, assembly GCF_001763255.1. Classification (NCBI taxonomy): domain Bacteria; kingdom Pseudomonadati; phylum Campylobacterota; class Epsilonproteobacteria; order Campylobacterales; family Campylobacteraceae; genus Campylobacter; species Campylobacter sp. BCW_4338. Next base: position 59,563 of record NZ_MJYJ01000034.1, on the reverse strand, counting down.
TATTTATGGTTTAGGCGGTATGATCGCACCTTTTATAGGGATAAAAATAATTGATATTCCTACAGCTTGGATACTTAGAATTTTAGGAGTGTGATATGCTTAGAACTTTGCTTAGTTTTTTTGTGGTAATGCTAATATTGTGTACTCTTATTTATCCTTTTGCTTTAAATACAGTTGCAAAATTTATTTTTCCTTATCAATCAAGTGGAAGTTTAGTGGATAAAGAAGGTCGTCCGACTTTGGATATAAGCAAAGCGGTAGGTTCAAAGCTTTTGGGTCAAGATTTTAATAAGCCTTATTTTCTACATTCAAGAGCATCTGTATTAAATTACAATACAAGTGATGCAAATGAAAGCAGTGTAAGTTCAGGTGGATTTAATTATGCTATGTCAAATCCTGCTTTGAAAGAGCGTGTGCAAAAAGATTTGCAAAAATTTTTAGATGAAAATCCGCAAATTACAAAAGAACAAATTCCTTTGGATTTGTTAAGCGCTTCAGGATCAGGTCTTGATCCTCATATCAGTCTTCAAGCAGCCCTAGTGCAAATTCCTAGGATAAGTCAATCTTCAAAAATCACCAAAGAAGAATTAGAAAAAATCATTCAAGAAAATACAGAGTCTAAATTTTTATGGATTTTTGGGGAAGAAAAAGTTAATGTTTTAGCCGTTAATATAGCTATTGCTAAAGCCATGAAAAAAGAATAAACATGCAAAGACAAAGTCCTGAACAAATTCTTAAAAAACTTGAGGTTAAAGCCAAGGAAGAAGAAAAAAACAAACTTGCAAAATTAAAAATATTCTTAGGTTATGCTGCAGGTTCTGGAAAAACTTATGCTATGTTAAGTGAAGCTAGAACTTTAAGGGATAATGGAGTTGATGTTGTTTTAGGCTATATAGAGCCTCACGATAGACCTGAAACAATGGCTTTAACACAAGGTTTTGAAAGTATAGCTAATCTTGAAATTCCTTATAAAAATATAGTATTAAAAGAATTTGATTTAGACGCTACCCTTAAGAGAAAACCTGCTTTGGTTTTAGTAGATGAGCTTGCACACACTAATGCTAAAGGTTTGCGTAATGAAAAGCGTTTTCAAGATATAGAAGAACTTCTAAAAGCAGGTATTGATGTTTATACTACTTTAAATATACAACATTTAGAAAGTTTAAATGATTTAGTCGCTAATATCAGTAAGATAGAAGTTAAAGAGCGTATTCCTGATCGTATTTTTGATGAGGCTGATCAGGTTGAACTTGTTGATATTGAACCCAATAAGCTTTTAAAAAGAATGCAAGATGGCAAAATTTATAAGGAAAAACAAGCTAAACTAGCACTTGAAAATTTCTTTCGCCAAGAAAGACTTATAGCTTTGCGTGAGATTGCCTTAAGAAGACTTGCTTCAAGAGTGAATTTAAGAGCAAGTGAACAAAGGCTTATTAATGATGATTTAGCTTATCATACTGGAGAGCATATTTTAGTTTGTATTAATGCTTCAAATGCAAAGGTTATTCGTGCAGCTGCAAGACTTGCTTTAGCTTTTCATGCTAAATTGAGTGCGCTTTATATAAAAAATCCCAATATTAAAGAAGAAAAAGCCTTAGAAGAAAATATAGAACTAGCTAAAAGTTTTGATGCTGAAATCATTAGCGTATATGATGATGATATAGCAAGACAAATTGCAGAGTATTCAAGCCTTAGCAATGTTTCTAAAATTGTTTTAGGTAAAAATAAAGATAAAAAAAAGTTTAAAGAAGAGATTTTTGAAGCTGTTGCTAAAAAAGCACCCAATATTGATTTATATCTTGTTAATGAAAATCAAATTTCTACTCCTAAAATACGAAGTAAAAAAGGTTTTGATTTTTTAGGTTTTTTAAAAATCACAGGAGTTTTGCTTTTAGCAACTTTTATAGCTTTTGTATTTCATAAATTTAATACTCAGCCAAGTAATATAGTTATGATTTTTATTTTAGCAGTTTTTGCTTCTTCTTTTATTTCTGATAATAAAATTTTCGCCTTTTATTCTTCTTTGGTAAGTGTCTTGATTTATAATTTTTTCTTTTTAGAACCTATTTTTAGTCTTAAAGTTCATGATAGTGGAAATATTATTACTTTTACAACTATGTTTATAGTTGGATTTTTAACAGCTGTTTTTACTAGAAGATTAAAATTGCAATCTAAAGAACTCACTAAAAGAGCTTATAGAACAGCTATTTTGCTTGAAAATAGTGAAAAGTTAGCAAGAGTAAAAAGCAAACAAGAGCTTTGGGAACAACTTGGAAATCAAGCTTTAAAATTATTAAATTTACCTATTATTATTTATCCTATAAATAAAAACAATATTTTATCGAAACCTTTGTTGTTTTTTAACGATGATAAGCAAATGTTAAAAAATTGTTTTAGTGCCGATGAGATTGCTATTGCTCAATGGGTTGCAACAAATAAAGAAAGAGCAGGTGTTTGCACAAATACCCTGCCTAATGCCAATGCTATGTATTTACCTATAGAAGATGGGGAAAAAACTAAAGGGGTCATAGGTATAGTTTTAAAAGAAAAACGTCCCTTACAAGACTTTCAGTATGAAATTTTAAGTGCTTTACTTAATGAGGCGGGAGTTAGAACAAGGGATATATTTTTATTATAAATCCCTTAATTTATTAATCTCATCTCTAATTGCAGCAGCTTTTTCAAACTCAAGTGCTTTTGCTGCTTCAAGCATTTGCTTTCTTAATTCCTTGACAAGTTTTGCTCTTTCGCTAGCAGGCATTTTTTCTAGTTTTTTACCTTTGCGATAAATTTCGCCTAAATCCTCTTCATTTTTCAAACTTTCTTCAATATGGCGTTTGACTGAAGTTGGGGTAATATTGTATTTTTTATTATAAGCCATTTGAAGTTTGCGGCGTTCATTGGTGGTATCCATAGCTTCTTGCATGGATTTTGTAATCTTTTTACAAAAAAGCAAAACCTTACCATTGACATTTCTAGCTGCTCTTCCCATGGTTTGGATTAAACTTGTAGTGCTTCTTAAAAAGCCTTCCTTATCTGCATCCATAATGGCAATGAGTGAAACTTCAGGCAAATCAAGTCCTTCTCTAAGTAAGTTAATGCCAATTAGCATATCAAAAGCACCGCTTCTTAAACCTCTTATGATTTCATTGCGTTCTATAGCATCGATGTCTGAGTGCATGTATTTGACTTTTATACCAAGCTCTAAATAATACCTTGTAAGTTCTTCAGCGAGTTTTTTAGTTAGCACGGTTACTAAAACCCGTTCGTTTCTTTGTATGACTTTTTTAGCCTCATCAAATAAAATTTCAACCTGATTATCACTATCTTTTAATTCTATTAAAGGATCAAGCAGTCCTGTAGGACGCATGATTTGATGAAAGATGTTTTCTTTGCTAAGTTCAAGTTCTAAAGGTGCAGGTGTAGCTGAAACAAAAAGAAATTGACAATTTTTATGGATAAATTCATCAAACATTAAAGGACGATTATCCAAGGCTGAAGGCAAACGAAAACCATAATCCACTAAGGTTTGCTTTCTGCTTCTATCTCCTGCAAACATACCTCTAAATTGCGGTAAAGATACATGGCTTTCATCGACTATAACAAGAAATTTTCTATCTTTAATCGCAAAATAATCAAAAAGCGTATAAGGAGTATCACCTTCTTTAAGCCCTGTTAAATGCCTTGCATAATTTTCAACGCCTTTACACATTCCTGTGCTTGTAAGCATCTCAAGATCAAATTCAACCCTTTGTTTAAGGCGTTGATATTCTACGAGTTTATTTTCATGCTCAAAATAAGCAAGGCGTTCGTTAAGTTCTGCTTTTATGTCTTTTATCGCTTGTTTTAATCTTGTTTCGCCCACGCTAAACTGGCTTGTAGGATAGAGTATGAAGCGTTTTAAATCTTTACCTTTTTTATTTTCTAAAACATTGTAATGATACATAGCATCAAGCTCATCGCCAAAAAATTCAAGTCTTACTACTTCATCTTCATAATAAGCTGGATAAATGTCTATAATATCTCCTTGAACTCTAAAATCTGCACGATCAAAAAAATTATCATTTCTTTTATAACCCATATCTACAAGTTTTTTTAAAAGTTCTTTTTGTGAAATTTGCATACCTAGTTCAAAGATTAAAACCATGCCTATGTATTCATTTGGATTACCAAGTCCATAATTTGCTGAAACACTAGCTATGCAAACTACATCTTCATAACTTAAAAGAGAAGCAGTAGTACTCAGTCTTAAACGCTCTAAGTCTTCATTGGTCGAGCTGTCTTTTTCTATGAAAACATCAGTGCGTGGGATATAGGCTTCAGGTTGATAATAATCATAATAAGATATAAAATATTCTACATGATTTTTAGAAAAAAAGCCTTTAAATTCACTATAAAGTTGTGCACAAAGGCTTTTGTTGTGACTCATGATAAGAGTGGGTATATTAAGTTCTTTAATGACATTTGCCATGGTAAAGGTTTTTCCACTTCCTGTAACGCCTAGTAAGGTTTGATATTTGTTGCCTTTTTTTATACTTTTTACTATGCCTTTTATGGCTTCTTGTTGATCGGGACTGGGTTTAAATTCGCTGGTAAGTTCTAACATTTTTCTACTTTATTTTTATTTTTGAAAAAATTTTAAAAGAAAATGCTTTAATTAAAAATTAATTGACAATAAAAACCTAAATTTAAATTTTTTTCTGCTACAATATCAAATAATATTTTCCATAAATTACAAATTTCTTAAGAAGGCAAAAATATGTTTGATGAAAAAATAATCAATACTATGACAGATAAAGTAAATGAATTAATTGAAAAGTATAACGAAGTTTGCGAAGCCAATGAGGCTTTAAGAAATGAGCTTGTAAGCGTTAAAGCACAAAATGAAGCGAAAAGTAATCAAATCATGCGTTTAGAAGAAGAACTTAAATCTCGCAATATAGAAAGCGAAGATATTTACAAGAAAATAGAGGCTGTTCTTGGCAGATAATCTAAAACAAGTCATTGTTAATGTCAATGCAAAAGATTTCATTGTTAAGTGCAGTGAAGAATTTGCAAATTTTTTAGAAGATGATATCGCTTTGATTTCTGGCGGTACTAAAAAAATAGAACTTAAACGCTTTGTAGATGCGTTTGTTAAAAAAAGTTATGAAAATTATATTTTAGAAAGAGAACTTAAGAAACTAATAAAAGCAATCAATGAAGAACTCCCGACAAAATGAATAAAGCTTTTACTCTGCTTGAGCTTGTTTTTGTGATTTTGATTTTGGGAATTTTATCAAGCTTATCTTTATCTTTTATCAATACTACAAAAGATGAGGTTAAAATTTTAAAATTAAAAATGGACTATGAAATGCTAAGCTCAGCTCTTGCTTTAATGCGTAGTCAAATGAGACTTAAAAATTTAAATTTTCCAGAAATTTTAGATAATGCGCAAAACAATCAAGCCAAAGAAAAACTCTTTTATTGTTTAAATGATTGTGATTATTCTTTGCTTGATACACCTATTTATTCTGATTTTAAATCTTGGATAAAAATAGGTAAAAATCACTATAGATTTGCATTAAACGCCAAAGAGATGGTTGAATTTATTTATGATTCTAAAGAAGGCTTGTTAAAGTGTATAGGAAGTTCTAGATGCAAAGATCTGATATAAGATATTATGAACTTGCAATTTGTGGTTTGTATTTGGATAATTTAACTTTTCATAGTTTTGATGAAATCAAACCTTTAACACAAGTATTAGTGGATTTAAAAACTAAAAAAAACCTTAAAGCTATCGTGCTTAAAGAATGTCAAAAACCTGATTTTAAAACCGTAGAAATTAAAGAAATTACAAAGTATTTTTTAACTCCTTTGCAATTTGAATTGGCAAATTTTATTGTTTATTATTATGCTTCAAAACTTGGTTTTGTTTTGGGCTTTTTTGAAACCAGTCCTAAATATGAATGTCAAAAAATGTTTTTTAAAGATACCCCTAAGCTAAGCAATCAACAACAAAATGCCTTAAGTTTTCTTCAAAAAGAAAATAATTCCTTACTTTTTGCTGATACAGGTAGTGGCAAGACTGAAATTTATATTTCTTTGATAAAAGAGTGTTTAGAACAGGGTAAGCAAGCTTTACTTTTAATGCCAGAAATCGCACTTACTCCACAAATGAAAAAGCGTTTAGAAGTGTATTTTAAGGATAATTTTTTCCTGTGGCATTCTAAAATTTCAAAGAAAAAAAAGCAAGAATATTTAGAGCGTTTTTGCAAGGGAGAAGTACTTTTAGTAGCGGGTGCAAGATCGGCTTTGTTTTTGCCTTTTAGAAATTTAGGACTTATTGTAGTAGATGAAGAACATGATAATTCTTATAAGGCTTCTAATCAGCCTTTTATCAATGCAAGAGATTTAGCGCTTTTTTTGGGTCAAAAAAATAATATTAAAGTGGTTTTAGGTTCTGCAACCCCATCTTTGACGAGTTTTTACAAACAAAAAAGTTTTAGACTAAAAGGAACTTTTTTTGAGAGCAAAAAACATTTTTTATATGATGAAAATGAGCTTGGTATAACGCCTATGCTTTTAAGCGAATTAGAAAAAAGTTTAAAACATCAAAAACAAGCTATAGTGTTTTTACCTACAAGGGCTAATTTTAGGCAAATCATTTGCAAGGATTGCGGAGAAACGATAAAATGTCCTTTTTGTTCTATCGCCATGAGTATGCATAAAAAGAAAAATGTTTTAAAATGTCATTATTGTAATTATACTTCTTTAATAGAGCAAAATTGTCCAAGTTGCAAAGGAGAAATGTTAGAAGCTAGAAAAATGGGGACTGCTGAACTTTTAGAGCTTTTGCAAAATGCTTTGCCTTTAGCAAAAATAGCAAAATTTGATAGCGATGAAATCACAAGCGTTAAAAAGCTTAATACTATTTTAAAAGACTTTAATGAAAATAAGATCGATATACTTATTGGCACCTCTATGCTTGCTAAAGGGCATGATTATCATAGCGTGGATTTGAGTGTGATTTTAGGGCTTGATGAGTATTTGTTGCGTCCTAGTTTTAGAGCGAGTGAAGAAACTTTAGCTTTAGCTATGCAAGTTGCTGGTAGGGCAGGGCGTAAAGGCGAAGCAAGAGTGCTTTTACAAACAAAAAATAGAGCTTTTTTTGAAAGGTATATAGAGGATTATGATGCTTTTTTAAAAGATGAGTTAGAAAATAGAAAAGATCTTTATCCTCCATTTAAACGCCTTTTAAGAGTTCTTATAGAAGATAAAGATCAAAAAAATGCACAAAAACTTTGTGAAAAACTTGCCTATCAATTTAAAAATATCAAACAAGTAGAATTAGTAGGCTATGGAATTTGTGGAGTTGAAATGCTGCATGGAAAATATCGTTTTTATTTATTACTTAGAAGTGAAAATTATAAAGCTTTAGTGGCAATTGAAAATTATATTTTGCAATTTAAAAATGTAAGTGCGGATATTGATCCTATTGATTTTATATGAAATTAATTTTTAAATCACTCATAAAATCAATTTCACACCAATTGCCATCAATTTCCACTGCTTTTGCGTTGTTGTATTTTTCAATCAAAGCCTGCAAAAAACTTGTCATATACATATTTTCAAAATTTTTATTATCATATAAAATATCTCGGTCAAGCATTTCATAAAAAGCAATAACTTCAGAAAGAAATTGATAAGAAAATTTAAAAAGTCCTATATATTGAGCTTCTATCTCATCATAGGCATTAGCTTTTTTTCCAAGTTCTATAATATAACCATTTGTCATCTTTAATGTTTCAGCATCTTCTAAAGGATTTGCAAAGCGTTTGTTCCAAAGCTTACGCCAAGACTTATCAACTACTATAGCAAGTTCTTCTTTGGCATTTATAAGCTTTTGCACGCAATCTTGAAAATAAACAATATCCGCATAAGAAATAATCAAATCTTGTTTTTCTTCGATGCATTTTAATATAAAATCTTTAGCGCAAAAAAAAGTATGAACCATATTGGTTTTATCATATTTTGAATTAATAAAAAAATGCTCAATATCATATTTATTAAGATAATTTTTTAGCACATCGTTTAAATATCCACCCACAACAGCTATTTCATTTATACCTGCTGATTTTAAAGCTTCGATTTCATAATCTATTATTTTTTTATTCTTATACTCAACCATACACTTTGGTTGATCTTTTGTTAAAGGCATCAGCCTTGATCCAAAACCTGCTGCTAAGATAATTGCATTCATATTATTCCTTGATTAAACTAAACCACTCTTTTAAAATTTGAATATTATTAAGCCCATTTTCTCTTTCAATATGCCACATTATACCAAAAATATTTTCATACTTATGTTTAAAAGCTTCTATGGTATTATCTTTTGCTAAGCAAAGTTCTACAAGATCTTCGCCTAATTTTTCAATAGCAAAATTATGAAAAGAATTACTTATAAATTTTTCTTTTGAGAAAAATACTTCATGTTTGCCTATATGATTTTCACAAGGACTTATATGGCTGTTAAAATAATGAGCTATCATCTGAGCTCCTCTGCAAATTCCTAAAAGTGGTATTTTTTCTTTTAAACAAATTTCTATAACTTGCTTTTCATATAAATCTCTCTTTTTAGATAAGACATTAGGACTATAAAAACTTAAATCATTACCACCGCTTAATATCACAGCTTTTATTAGATGTTTATAATGAGAAAAATCTATTTCATAGCTAAGAGGAAGAGGAGTAAAATTTTTAAATAAATCTTTATTAAATAATTTTCCCCAATCCAAAGCCAAACATTCTCTTTCTTCATGATAACTTTCGTTGTAAATAAGCCTTTGAGTAATACCTATAAACAAAATATTTGCTCACTTTCACATTCTATATTTATTTTTTTAGCTTTTAAATATTTTTCAAAATTTTCTTCTCCAACTCCTATAACAGCAGGCATTCCAAGTTCTGAGGCACGAATGGCCATATGTGAATTAGCACCCCCATAACATGTAATAAGTCCTGCTATATTTTTTGTAAATAAATAATCATATCCAGGATCTGCTGCATAAATTAAAACAATCTTTCCTTCTAAATCTTTATCATTTTCCTTCGCCGTAAATGCAGTAATGCTCTTTTGTGTAATAAAATTTGGAATAATACTATGATTATAAAAAGAAAAAATTTCATCGGCATTGCAAAGCAAAGAAGGAAGTTTTATAGCTTGTGTAAGTTCATATTCTTTTTTATTGCGATTAATTTCTTCTACAAACTGCTCTTTTGGATTTATAGAATAAAGACTAGAATAAAGATTTAAAATGCTTTTTATATCAAGATGAGCCAAATCTTCTTTTTCAATACCATAATATTTGCCTAATTCTTCTATATAAACTATAGCCTTAGAAAGCAATCTAGTGAATTCAAATTTAACGAGCTCTCTACCCTCGATAGCCTGCTTTAAAAAATCAAAAAATTCACAAGCATTAATCTCTAGTCCATGTTCTCTAAGTAAAGCATTTAAAGCTTTTGTCTTTTCTTCTGAAAAAACAAAAGCTTTATCTTGCAAATAAACTTTACTATCTTTTTGATCCACATCAAAATAAAGTTCAAAATCTTCATCATATCTTGGAGATAAAATATTATAAGTTCCTGCTCTTAAGTGTCCAAAATCTTTCAAAAATTGATCTTTGTTGTGAAAATTAAGATGGTTTGTTTGTTTACTTAAATTTTTACTCACTGTATTGAGTGAATTTAAAAAATCATCTTTTTCCTCTTTGGTTATAAAATCAATCTCAACTAAAGAATTTAAAAGTTGCATTGCTACAAATGCAGCCCTAGCCACCCCCGCAAAAGGCAGAGTTCCATAACGTTTACATTCTTCAATAAGCCAATAAATTTTATCAATTAAAGAAAAATTAGAATTAATAATGCCATCATATCTTTCTTTTAGCTTATAAGCTTTTTGTATGTCTTTTAAATAAAGCCCTGATCTAGGATTAATAATCTTGTTTGTAAGTTCTAATAATGAAAATTCTAATCTTTTGATTTCATTTTCATTAAAACCATGATTTAAAAGTTCTTCTAATTTTTTAGAACTATTAAAGTCATAACAAGAATAAACAATATTAAATTCAATCTTATCGTGCAATTCATGATTTTTATTAAGCTTATCTAAGTAAAAATTGACAAGTTTTTGCGCGATATTTTCATCTAATTTTTTTGGTATAAAAGAATTAAAAGATAATCTTACATCCACATAAGGAATGCCTAAAAAAGAATGGATTAAAGGATGGGATCTTAAATCTCTATAACCATAATTATCTCTTTGATACGCCCAGATATTATCCGTAATGATTTCTTTATATAAACTAAAAGCTAAACGCTTAGGTCTTAACCCTATGATTTCAGCTGGATTCCAATCAGGCATTACCCCAAAAATGGCTTTATCTCCCAAAACTCTAGATCTTGATTCTTTTAAAGACTCAAAACGTTTATAAAATCTATATAAAGCTTCTTTTGGTAAAGAGTGAAATAAATTATTTTTTTCATGCATAACCAAAGGACGCACTTGCAAGCAAAAAAGTTCTTCCTCATCATCTTGAATAGCAAATGCAAATTCAACATCTAAAAAACAACAGTTATATAAAACTTCTAATTCTTTTATAAGTTCTATAATTTTTTGAAGTCTAATATCTTTAAATTCTAAATAATCTCTGTAATGATAGTAAGTTTTTGCACTCTTACTACTTCCATCTGTAATAGAGCTATTTGAACCATTTTCATCATATTGAAGACAAAAATAAGGGGAAAAATTATCCTTATCAACACTAAAACCAACGCCACAAAGAGTAATATTTTCAAGCATAGGTTGAACTAAAATTTCATCGCTTTTTGATGGCATAGAATTGGCAACTTCATATAAAGCTTTTAATAATTCATCTTTAGAATCAGCTTTAATATTTGCCAAAGAAAGAAAAGCACCTGCATTGGAGTTTTTCATACTATCTTCACTTAAAGAAGAACTTCTTATAATGAGTCTATTAGCCTTTAAAGTTTGAATGTCCTGTAAAACTTTATCTTCATTTGATATTAATTCTTCAAGCGAAGTTAAAACCAAAGATAGAACTTTTGCTTTTTTTAATTTTGTTTGTAAATTTTTTAAATTTTGTGCTTTGGTTTTAAATTTTAACTCCGCCATATTTTTCCTTAGTTTTATATTTTTTTAGCACTCCAACAACGAGTGGTATATTTTATGCTAAATTCCTTAGGAAGTCTTTGAGAAATTTTATCACTAATTTTATTAAAAAGTTCATTTCCTTCATCAGCCTCCAAATCCCAGTAAGGATTTTTAACGCTTTTCCATGCATTAATATAATTTTCAATGCTTTGATGAAAATAAAAATCCTCTTCAATATAAACAATATTATCAAAAAGATCCTTTCGACTCTCTATAATTGGTCTTTGATCTTCTCTTCTTGTTCCCCTTGTATAATTTGGTACAAATTCTACAATAGTATCTTCAGCTATTTTTTGTACAGGATCGTTTAAATCCCTGTGATTCCACATACAAGAAAAATATCCCTCTGATTTTAATAAGCGATGCGCTTCCTCTAAGGCTTCATTTCTATCCATTACATTAAAACTACTACCAAAAGTCACCCAATCAAATTCACTATTTTGAAGTGTTGAGTTTAAACCTGTTGCCCTAACCCAATCAACCTTCTCACCTTTAGTTCTTTCTATCCCGATCTCACGCATCGCATCATTTGGTTCTACAGATACTACCTTACATCCTCTTTCTAAAAGCATAATGCTTAAATTTCCAGTTCCTGCACCGATATCAGCGACTTTAATATCTTTTTTTCCAACTAAACTAATAAGCATATCTATAGTTTTTGGAGCATAATTTGGTCTATAGCTATAAAATTTAGCATGCTTGGTATAATCCCACACTTGTTCTACTAGTTTTTGCATTTTATTTCCTTTTTTTCATCTTTGACAAGCTTGATGAAAAAAAGGAGGTATTTTATGCTTTTCTAGCTGTCCATGCTCTTATTTTATAAGGAATCTCTATACTTTGCATATGAGAAATTTTAGCTTCTATCATCTCTAAAATTTCCTTCCACCTTTTTTCACCTGCTTGTGCTTGTATATCATTTACAGAATGCCAAGCTCCAAGATAACGTTCTTTATCCCAAAACTCTTTATAGTCACACTCCATAAAAAAGCAGTCTGTGAAATCTCCTGTTGAAACAAGAATTTCTTCCCATTTTTTAACATTTTGAGTGCCACTGCTTACACGAGCAAGCTCTGGAACAATATGTTTAATCTCCTTTTCGATTTCATCAAAAACCGAACCCTCTACAATGTGGCGAGGATTCCAAATCGCAGTGAAATACCCCCCCCCTGTCAATATACGATTAAATTCTGGGAGAGATTTTTTAGGATCTGTCCAATGAAAAGAACTAGCCATGATGACCCAATCAGCTTGATTATTGCTCATGCAGGTTTCTTCACCACTTCCTTTGTGCCAAGAAATATTTGATAAATTTTGTGTAAATTTTTGCCCTTCTTCACGCATATTATCGTTTGGTTCCACAGCGCTAATTTGGCATCCAAACATTTCTCCCAACATCTTAGTAAGTTTTCCAGTGCCAGCTCCTACTTCAACAATATTTAAATCTTTTAAATTTTTATTTTTATCATTGATACAAGCTACAAGTTTTTCAAGTAAAAACGGACTATAAGCAGGTCTATTATGATAATGCTTTGCAACCTCTGTAAAATCCCCTTGTTTCATATTGATTCCTTTCTCTAAATTAAAATGCAATTATATCTTTTTTTTATTAATTTACAAATCTTTTGTCGGCGGAAAAATAAAATTTCCATTTGGAAAAATAAAACTTCCATAAAAGTGGAAATTTTATTTTTCTACAAACCTTAAACTTAAAATATAACTTTATTAAAATAAAACTAACAAAAAATTCGTTTATGATGTTCATTTTCTTTAACAATAGTTTTCATATCCAAATAATGCTTTACTATATATTTTGGAATGTTAAAGTCGCAATCAGAGTGTGGCTTTAAATCAAAACGATTAAAAGTTTGTAATTTTTATAATATTCCCTACTGTTAAAAAAACTATGTTCTACTATATTAAAAATTGATGTATCTTCATAAAAATTTGGCGGATAATATATATCTATACTTTCATCATCTTTTAAAAAAGTAAGTATTATATAAAGCTTCATTCAACTCATCACCCCTATGCATTGTTTGCATAGGAAAATAGCTTCCTTCTGGTATTTCATTAAAAAGAAGTCGATATAGTAGCGATAAGCTTTTAAACTTAATTTGCTTTTTATTTGAACGGGGTCCGAAAATTCGTGCAAATATCTCTTCCTAGATCGTATATCTTTTTTAAAATATTCAGGAAGTTCACTTTGTCATTTTAAATATTTGAATATTTGCTCATAAACCTCTTTTAACAATCCAATATCATCACAATCTTTAACTGTATATGCCAATTTTTTTCATACTTGTTAAGCTTTAAAAAATCATTCCAAGTTACTGGAAAACATTTGTATAAAAATTCTTTTCTAACAATCTCTTCATAATTAATTTGGCTAGTTTGAATTAATCCAGCTGTACAAGTTAATTCAACCTCAACATCTTTATTCTCTGGAGTTTTTATGGTAAAAATTTCGCGTGAGGTTATTTGAAATTTATTAAGTTCCAAGTCCTTATTTTGCTCTTTTTCTTTTTTAAAATTTTCATCAATTTTCTGCATTTTTTACCTATGCTCTTCGTTGATTTTTTGCATTTCCTGCTTATATTCATTCCAAATTTCTTTTAGCGGCTTATTTGGTGTTCCTTTTATTTTTCTATATAAATAATTACATAAAAGAAAATAAAGATACTTATTAATATTAGCAACACAATATTCACTTTAATTCCTTTAAATTATATAATAAAACGCAAAACTTTGCCTTGTATAATCAGCTCAACTTGCGAGTCTTTTAAGTCCAAACTATAGCTTTTATAATCCTTATTTACACTAATAATATCTAAAACTTTACTTATTGGATCTAATTGCAAAAGTTTAACCATTAATTGGTTATCAAAATTTAAAATATACAATCCATCTCCTTGATACTTATGCGTTTCTTCAAAAACAACCCAGCTATCAGGTAAAAGCATTGGAACCATAGAATAACCATCAACTTTAATAGCTTTCATATTTTTAGGCGTTGTTTTAAAAAAGGCTTTACTAAGCTCAAGCATTTCACCTGTTTCATATCCTTCGAGCCCAATTAACTCATTGTCACCACTGGTAGAAGCCGAAACATTAAGTTTTGGTATTGAATAAAAATTAGCATCTCGCTGCAAGTTGTTAAAAAATATCAAGGGTAAATTTATGCTTTCTTATAATGATTGTGAGCTTATAAGAGAGCTTTATAAAGATTTTAATATTAAGGAATTAAAAGTAAGGTATTCTTTAAATAATAATGTTTTAAAAAGAAAAGAAAGTAAAGAGCTTTTGATTATGAATTTTTAGCAAGCTAAGAGAGTAAAAATACTCTCTTTAATATTTAATTTTGTAAAAATATGGTAAAGTACCTTTAAAATTAAAAATAATTTAAGGATTTATTATAGAAAACAATTACACCAATTCTGATATTATTACTATTGCAAGTTCTTATCTAACTTATGGAAGTTTAATTGTTGCTATTGCTACTTTCTTAACAGCTGTTATTGCCATAGGGCTTACTATATATTATAACCGTGATAAACAAAGATTAATAAAAGAAACAACTGATGTATTTTTAAATAAAATTATAGAAGATGAGAAATTACGCAATGATTTTATAAATAAAATTCTAAAAAATAGTGAATTTATGGAAGAATTTGAAAGAATGGTCGATTTACATATAAATGATAAAATATCTATATTGACAGATATTGATCAAGAAAAATCACAAATAGGAGGTTTGGAATGACTTATAAAGAAATAAAAGATAAAACCCCTTATGAAATTTTAGATTTATTGGAAATGAAAGAACCACCATTTAATCCGTTTGAAATTGCTCAAAAATTAGGTATAAATGTAGTTAAAGATCTTGACCTTGATAAAATTGACACTGAAGGTCAAATTAGCGTAGATGAAAAAGGTGAACCTATTATTTGGATAAATCCGCTTAAAAATGAAAATAGACAGCGTTTTACATTGGCACATGAATTAGGGCATTTAGCTAATGATATTTTACCTAGCATAGAAAATCCTATTATTGATAGTTATGAAACCCTTTATAGAAGCAATACATATGGTGGAATAGAAACTAGAGCCAATCAATTTGCGGCAAGACTACTTATGCCTCTTCGACAAATAGAAGATTTTATAGCAGAATGCAGAAAAACAACACCTGACTTAAAGGCAGCAGAAGCAATATTACTTATTGCTTCAAAATTCGAAGTTTCAAAGCAAGCTGTTTTTCACAGACTTAAAAATGTAGGTCTGATAAAACAAGATTATACATATCCTTTTTAGAGCAAAGAGGCTAAAAATTCTAAAGCTTCTTTGCTAAAATTTTTATTGCTTTCTTCTAGGTACTCTTTATCTAAAATAGCACCGTATTTTAATAAAAGTAAAATCGCTCCAAAATTATTATGAGTTACTGCATAAAACATAGGCTCTTTACCCATGCATTCTTTAGTAACACTCATACCATTTTTAAGATATTCTAAAACAAGTTCATTGTTATGATTGCAAATTGCGTTTATAAATCTTTTGTTAACACCTTGTCTTATGTCTGCTGATACTCTATCCATCTTTATATCCTTTTGTATTGATGAGACAAGATTAGCTTGGCTTAGCTTATTGTGTGCTGTCATAGTCTTGAAAGTTCTCCAATTACCACACCAATTAGCAAAAAATCTCCATTTTTATAAAATATATCTTCATATAAAGGATTTAAAGAGTGTAAAATCACTCCATCATCTTGTTTTAAAACTTGTTTTATAAAAAGTCCATCTCTAGTATTAATCACACAAATGCTTTTATTCTTAAAAGTTTTATTTCTATCTATTACACAAATTGAACCATCTTTTATTATTGGTTCCATACTCTCTCCGTAACAAGTAATAAACTCACATTCTTTACTTCCAAAAAAGTTTAAAACCTTTTCGTCGATGATTAAATCAGAGCTATCAATCAAATCATTTATACCACCTCCGCCTAAACTTGCATTTGTTTTATAAAGCTTTAAAATTTTATACTTGTTTTCACATTCTAATTGATCTTTTGGGGAACTTCCATAGAAGAAATAATTAATGCTTATATTTCTTTGATTTAAAAAGTTTAGGATTTGTGGATATGGAATGGAGTTTCTAAATTTCATGGAATTAAAAGTATCAGGATGAATTCCTAGTTCTTTGGCTATATCTTTTGTTTTTAAATTACACTTACCTTCACTGGCTAATATATCTTTTAACTTTTCAATCACTTCTTGCATTTGCATTTTAAATCCTTTGATTTTAATTTCAAAGAAATTTAACAAAAAATTACAAAAGGCAATTAAAAACTTTTGTTTTAAAAGGTTAATTTTTTAAGTTAAAATTATAAATTTATAAATAAAAATATACTTAATTTTGTATTAGAAATTAAAGTCAAAGAATAAAGCTTTAACTTTGCAAGGTAATTTTAAAATTGACTAAATTAAAAAAAATTAATATATAATTCTAATGAAATTTAATTATATATTAAAGGGATTTTAATGAAAATATTAAAAAATAAATATTTTATTCTGTGGATGATCGGGTTTTTTGCAATCGTATGTTTATGTTTATATTTTAATTTAGAAGTTAAAATTATTGCATCTGCCATTTCTGCCTATGCGGTGTCAATCTCATTGGTGTTAAATGCTTATTCTATTTTTGAAAAAACAAGAGCGGATAAATTTAATTTAACAATGCAGTTATTATCTAAATGGGATGAAAAACATTTTATAGAGGCAAGAGATTATACAAGAGAGCAACAAAATATAAAAGAAAAAAAAGGAAATGAAGAAATATTAAAAGAAATTAAAGAAAAACCAGAATTAAAAAGATCAATTATAATGATGATGAATTATTTTGAAACACTTCAAACTTTTATTGAAAATAATAGGATAGATGAAGGTATTATAATGGAGCATTTTGCACATATGTTAAAAGATATCTTGGAAAGGTATGATTGTTACTTAAATAGCGATGATTTCAAAAAAAATAATCCCTTGGGGCTTAAAAAACTTATAAAATTAAAAAATAGATGCAATACCTATATATCATAATTTAATTTAAAAAATAATGTAGCTATATTTACAAACCTAAAACTAAATATAGCTATATATTTCTATAAAAGTTAATCACTCTTTATATTTATCTTTTAAAAAACATTATAATTGGCAAAAGTTATCATCAAAGTTAAAAAATAAAATCAAAAATAAAAATAATTTTTAAATAAATTGAAGTAATCTTAGTCTATTATAAGATTATAAAAACCAACTAAATGTTTAAGTTTTCTATGTAACTATCCTCCAAACCTTAAAGCTATAGATAGTTACATACTATTTTTATATAAAAAGTGGTTAAAGTATGATTATATAGTGTTTTATAGAGATAGTTACAAGGTTAAAAAATATAAGAATATTTTAAGCAAAAATGTAACTATCCTAGAGAGTAAAAAACACTTTTGGGATATAAAATTTAAAATCAAAGCTCGTATTTATCCGCCTTTTAAACAGCATTTAATCAGTTTTTTTGGGATAAAACAGACATTTTGGGATTTTTGGGATATTTGGGATTTTTTACACTTTAAACTAGGAAAGATAAAAAGTCATTTTTGTAAGCTTTAAAATCCTATTATTTGGTATTTTTTGCTAAAATTATTTAGGGATAGTTACATACTCTTTTTAAAATACCCCTTACATCTTTTCCCTGAATATTGTCATCTAACTCTTGACGCATTTTTCAAATTCTTTATAGTATGTCCAAGAGTTAATTATATTGGGAAATTTTTGCTTTAAATGATTTAGATCATTTTCAAAAATATTAAAAAAAGTGTAAACAAGTGATTTATTTTTTATAAAATAATCTATTACATCTTTTTCTTTCATCATTTTTGATTCTGTTTCATCTATGGTTATTTTAATTTGATATAAAAAATCATACAAATAATGTTTAATTGTTGAAAATAAAAGATTGTTTTGTTCTAATTGTTTAAAATCATTTTTATCAATATATACACCCATATCATTACATAGATCGTTTTTTATAATTTCTTGTATTATGTCTATTTTTTCATGATTGATATGTTTTCTGTCTAAAATTATGGGAATGCTAGAAGTTTTATCAATATTGAAATTTTTATTATTTTTAGGAGTATTAAGATAAAAGGTGTTATTAATATCTTTAGAATTTGCATAGAGTGTGATAGGAAAAAGATAGCGAATATAACCTCTAAATTCTTTAATTTTAAATAAATCTAATTTATCTTTATGGGGGGGGTAAAATTAAAATTTATAGCAAGTAAATTCATGGTATCGAAGGCCTTTGATTGGCGGATTTCTTCCATATCAAGATAGTATACATTGTCTTTGTTAAAATATTTTAATAAATAAGAGATGATAAAAACTCCTTGTTGTAGTTCGTTTATATCGATTTTAATTTTATGATTTTGATGAGTAAGATAGTCAATATAATAACGCCAATCATAAGTTAGATTAAATTCAGAGGGATAGTTTCTTAAAACTTTACTCCAATCTCTTCCCCAGTTATGCTTTAAAATTCCTATTGGATCGCGAACTCCGCAAATAATTTTAGAGTTAAAATCCAATAAAGATAGATATTTATCAAAATAAGGTAGATTAATTTCTGATATATTAATAGCATATTGAGTAATCGTATTGTCATTTAGACACATGTAATTAAGACAATATCTTTCTTTGGCATCAGGTGGTAAAACCCAGGAGGCAAAACAAGTTACATCGCAACATTGATTAAGGTATCTTAAAAATGCTGCTGCTCCAACGCCATGTGGAGAAATATAGATAAATTTATAGTGTTTAGGTAGGGGTAAATTTAAATCCCAAGCTAATTCTGCACAATGTCGACTAGCATCTATTTCTATAAAATTAGGATTGATTAAAGGTGGATAAGGATGTTTTATTGATAAATATCTATTCTTAAATTCGCTAGAATTGAGCCAAGTGCAAATTGTTTCAATATTTTTCAAAACAAAGGTAAAAAATTTTTCATTATTCGAATTTTTTAAAGCTTGTAAAAGAATTTGAGCTAGGGTTGGAGTTAGGTTATTTTTTATATAGAGTAAAAGATTTTGCATGCTTTTTTCTTTATTTTTTTTCTTTTAGAGCTGTTAAGATGTAGGAAATTTTATTGTCAAGTTCTGTCATATAAGTATTATCAATTATTAAATTAGATTTTGGTTCATCAAAATCAATATCCATTCCCACAACATTTGAAATTTCACCTTTTAAGTTTTTGCTATATAAGTTTTTTTTATCACGTTTTTTTAATTCTTCAAAATCGCATTTTATGTAAATTTCAAAGTAATTTTTTAAAGTTTTTTTATTGTGTTCGTAAATTTCATTCCACATGGAAATAGCGCTTACGATAACTAGCATATTTTGAGAACTGAGAAAATGTGCAAATTTAGAACGCTTTATTGACATATCGATACGACTTTGTTTATCATATCCATAATGCTCTAAAAGATCTCTCAGTTCATCGCCATCAAGATAAATAATATTATTGTATTTTTCTTTTAATTTTTTGTATAATGCTTCTGCAATATAACTTTTGCCACTTCCTGCTAGTCCTGTAATCCAAATAACTCCACCATTTTTAAAAAAATCCATAGATAACCTCCTTTTTTGTTTAGTATAAATGTAAAAATTTTTCCTATATTATCAAAAATAAACTTTAATTAAAGCAATAAAAAGTTAAAATTTGATATTAAAATTTTTCAAAGAGTGAAGTTATGGAGTATAAAAGATTTAAAACCAGACAAATCAAAGTAGGAAATGTTTTAATAGGCGGTGATGCACCTATTTCAGTTCAATCTATGCTTTTTACTAAAACAAGAGATATAGAAGGTTCTTTAGAACAAATCAATCGTCTTTATTTTGCAGGAGCAAACATAGTGCGTTTGGCGTGCTTGGATATGGCTGATGCAAGGGCTTTAAAAGAGATTAAAGCTAAAAGTCCTCTACCTTTAATCGTAGATATTCATTTTAATCATAATTTGGCTGTATATTGTGCTGAATTTATCGATGGAGTGCGTATAAATCCTGGCAATATAGGTTCTAAAGAAAATATCAAAGAAGTGGTAAAAGCATGTAAAGAACGGGGTATCCCTATACGTATCGGTGTAAATCACGGCTCCATAGAAAAACAATTTAGTGATAAATTTGGCTATGGTGTCGATGCTATGCTAGAAAGTGCGATGTATAATATCAAGCTTTTAGAGGATTTAGACTTTTTTGATATTAAAATTTCCATGAAGACTTCAGATGCTCAAAAAACTATAGAAGCTTATGAGAGATTAAGACCGCTTTGTGATTATCCTTTTCACTTAGGGGTAACTGAAGCAGGAACTAAATTTCATAGCACTGTAAAAAGTTCTATAGCTTTAGGAAATTTACTTCTTAAAGGTATAGGCGATACTATGCGTGTTTCTATGACGGGTGAGCTTGAAGAGGAAATTCGTGTAGCAAGAGCGATTTTGCAAGATAGTGGAGTGCAAAAAAGCGGAGTAAATATCATCTCATGTCCAACTTGCGGTAGGATTCAAAGTGATTTGTTAAGCGCGATTAAAATCGTAGAAGAAAAAACCAAGCATATAAAAGAACCTTTAAATATCAGTGTTATGGGTTGTGTAGTAAATGCTTTAGGTGAAGCTAAGGGCGCTGATGTGGCTATAGCCTTTGGGAAAAATCAAGGACTTGTTATAAGACATGGTGAAGTTGTAGCTAAATTAAAAGAAAGTGAACTTGTAGATAGATTTTTAGCTGAAGTTGAAGATGAGGTTAAAAGTAGGGCTGTAAAAGAATAAAAGCCAAGAAGCAAGGTTTAACCTTGCTTTTAGAATGGCCATATCGCTTCTATAACTTTGCTACCCCAAGGTTTTCTTGTGCTTCTATCCACTTCACCTTCTGTTTTATAAAGAATTTTAGCATCTGCTATATATTTACTATCTATAGTATTGTCTTGACCGATGTCATAAGGACGAATAACACCGCTTAATTGTATGATTTGTTTCTCTCCGTTGATTAAAAGCTCTCTTGAGCCTTCGATAAAATAATTACCATTTGATAAAATTTTAATTACACGCGTTGAAATTGTAGTATTGAAACTTTCATTTCTGCTTTGTGAGCCTGTTCCTGTGTAGTTGTTTGAACTATTGGTTTGAAAGCCTATATTAGAATAAGCATTGACTTTATTAAGAGCATTAGCTACCACTCCTGAACTTCCTGTTAAAGCACCTCCGCCTAAATTTGAGGTATTAGTTCTACTTGTTGCTTTATTAGCTTGTGTGCTTTGAGTGGTACTTTCTTGTATAACAACTGTAACTAAATCATTTACATTCATAGCTTTTTTATCTGAAAATAAAGGATTATCCCCTTTGCCAAAAAGCGATCCTGGTGCACTTTCTACATTATTACTTTGTTTTGGTGCAAGTTCTTCTACATAAGCAGGTGGTTTCATTGAAATTTGCGGATCAACCGTTGCAGAACAACCAAAAAACGCAAACGGTAACACATAAAATAAAACTTTTTTCATTTTCGTCCTTTAAAATATGAATTTTTATTTTTCTTTGTTAAAATTAGAAAAAGCAAAGAGTGTTCCACATTTATAAATTCAAGGAGAAAATGATGGCAAATCTTTATTTGATGAGATCTAGAAGTGATGAGTTAAATACTATTATTAGTACAAATTTGCTTAAAAATTATAGCAAAATTTACAAAAATATCGCAATTTATTGCCCTGTAATATACATACATCGCGTCCCTGTTTTGCAAGGTTGGTTGGAAGAATTTAATATCAATCAAACTGTAAAAAGCGCTTATGGTTTTACCTTTAGAGAAGCAATGGAGGAATTTAGCAAAGATCCTCATAATTTTTTTAATGTTATTTTAGAAGAATACGAAGAGTTAAAACGCAAATACGATTTTGTGCTTGTAAATAGCTTTTGCGAATTTGGAATACTTGATGGATTTGATCTTAGTATAAAATTGGCTAAAAATCTTAATACCCCTATCGCTGCTATTATTAACGATGAGGATAAACTTATAGCTCAAAAATATTTCGATCATGCCCTAGATGGTCGTAATTATGTTTTGATTAATGAAAATTTTAATTTTGAGGAAGTGCAAAAGCTTGAAGAGTATGATTTTATAACTCCACATCGTTTTAAATATGAATTGATTAAACAAAGCGTAAAAAATAAAAAAACTGTTGTTTTGCCAGAAAGTAATGATGAGAGAATTTTAAAAGCTGCTGAAATTTTATTAAAAAGTAAAGTTGTTGATCTTATTTTATTAGGTGATGAGGAAAAAATCAAACAAGATGCTGCTAGATTAAGTCTTGATTTAAGTACTATACAAATTATGAATCCGCTCAATTCAGAATATAATCAAGAATTTACTTCCATTCTTTATGAGGCAAGAAAATCTAAAGGAATGAGTTTAGAAGAGGCTAAGATGCTAGTTCAGGATAAAACTTATTTTGGAACTTTGCTTATACATACTGGAAAAGCTGATGCTATGGTTAGTGGAGCATCAACTACTACGGCTGAAACGATTCGCCCTGCATTGCAGCTTATTAAAACCAAAGAAGGTATTAGTTCTGTTTCGGGAATTTTCTTTATGGGGCTTGAAGATCAAGTTTTAGCTTTTGCTGATTGTGCTGTAAATCCAAGTCCAACTGCTGAACAGCTTGCAACTAGTGCTTATGTAAGTGCTATGACTGCTAAATCTTTTGGACTTGAACCAAGAATAGCTTTGCTTTCTTATTCTAGTGGTGATAGCGGTAAGGGAGAAAGCGTAGATCTTGTAAAAGAAGCATTAAAGATTGCTAAAGAAAAATACCCTGAGTTAAATATAGATGGTCCTATGCAGTTTGATTGCGCTTATGATCCAAAGACTGCAGCAAAGAAAATGCCAAATTCTAAGATAGCAGGCCATGCAAATGTATATATTTTTCCTGATCTTAATGCAGCAAATATTTGTTACAAAGCAGTTCAAAGAACTGCTAATGCTTTAGCAATCGGTCCTATTTTGCAAGGTCTTAAAAAACCTGTTAATGATTTAAGTCGTGGATGTTTGGTAGATGATATTGTAGATACTGTTATTTTAAGTGCTATACAAGCTCAATAGAAAGGAATAATAAATGAAAATTTTAGTTTTAAATTCAGGTTCTTCATCGATTAAATTTAAATTTTTTGATAATAAAGTCGTTAAAGCGAGTGGTTTAGTAGAGAAAATCGGAGAGCAAAATTCAAAAGTTATATTAAAAAATGTTTTAAATAATGAAAGTTTTGAAAGAGAATTAATGATAAATAATCACGAAGAAGGACTTAGTATAGTCAATGAGCTTTTTAAAGAATCAGGAATTTTAGCGGATTTAAATGCTCTTGATGGCTGTGGTCATCGTATAGTTCACGGGGGAAGAAATTTAAGTGAGCATTGTTTAGTAGATGACTATGTTCTTAAAGAGATAGATAGGGTTAGTATTTTTGCTCCTTTGCATAATCCTGCCCATTTAGCAGGTATAAAAACAATGATTAAAGCTGCACCTAGTGTTGCAAATGTGGCTATTTTCGATACAGCTTTTCATCGTACTATGCCTGATTTTGCTTATATGTATGCTTTGCCTTATGATTTTTATGATAAGCATAATATTAGAAGATATGGTTTTCATGGGACTTCTCATGCTTTTGTCAGTTCTAGAGCGGCAAGTTTGCTTGAAAAAGATAAAAGTGAACTAAATGTTATCTCTGCTCATCTTGGAAATGGCGCAAGTGTATGTGCTATAGAAAAAGGTAAGAGTGTAGATACTTCTATGGGCTTTACTCCACTTGAAGGACTTATTATGGGAACGCGTTGTGGAGATTTAGACCCTGCTATTTTACCTTTTATAAGTCATATCAAAGGTTTAACTATAGAAGAAATAGATACACTGATGAATAAAAAAAGTGGAGTATATGGAATTTGCGGTTATAATGATTTTAGAGATATAGAAAGAGAGATAGAACAAGGTAATGATAAAGCACGCTTGGCTCTTGATATGTTTTGTTATCGTCTTGTTAAATATATAGGATCCTACTTTGCCGTGTTGCCAAAAACCGATGCTATTATTTTTACAGGTGGTATAGGAGAAAATGATAGTTTGGTTCGACAAAAAGTATGTGAGAGATTAGCTCATCTTGGTATCGAGTTAGATTTTGAACTTAACAAACAAAGGATTTCGGGCGAAAGAATGATAAATCATGCAAATTCTAAAGTTAAAGTGCTTGTTATTCCTACAGATGAAGAATTAGAAATCGCTAGAATTACAGAAGAATTAATAAGCAATTGAAAGAGGTTTATATTTAGTAAAAATTAATTTTCTTTAGATAAAATTTTAATTAAAAAATAAAGCATGGATTATGAAAAAATTTAAAGAATTTAGCCTTCGTTTTTTATTTAAAGTATCAGAACAACCTGTTTTAGTGAAGGATTTATTAGAGGCAAATGCACTTTTTAATGACGGTATGCTTGTAGATCCTTCTAAGCTAAATTTTAATTTCAAAATTCTAAATTCTTATATTTATTTTGGTGTTTTTTGTGCTGTGGTTTTGTTGCCATTGCTTTTAATTACTCATTATTTTTTAACAAAACTTGACTTTCATATAAGCATAGTGAGTGCTGTTATGGTTACTGCTTGTGTATTTATAGGATATGATATTTTTAAAGTTTATACTCGCAAAATAATCTCAAAAAAAATAATACAAAAAGCCTGGGCTTTGCATTTCCCTTATTTTGCTTATGAAAAATACTCTATAATGGCAGGTGAAATTTATAAGGAAGCCTTAAAAGAGGAAATTCCAAAAGCAAATTTAGAGCAGTATGTTTTAGATAAGATTATTCATTCTAAATAGTCTAAAATTTGATTTTGGAATCGCATATTTTCAAGCCTTCTTTTTAAATCTTTATTTTCTTCGTTTAAAACGCTTTCTTCTGTTCTTAATGTAGCAATTTCTCTACTAAGATAATAAATTTGATTTCTAATATAAATTTGTGGAGCAAATAAAAATAACGCAAAACTAACAAGTAAAGCCGCAAAAAGAAGATGATTGAAATTTAGGTTTCTATCTTCTTTGGTGGCATTAGAGTAGCCTTCTAATAAAACATTTTTTGCCTTTTGAGCATCTTCATCATTTTGTTGTTTTTCTTGGGCTTGATTGGATGGTTTTGGAAGTTCTTGTTTATTTTCTTGTGGTGTTATCTTTTTTTGTAAATTTTCCAAACTTTGTTTAATATCGGGTTGTTTTTTAATATCAGGTCGTTTTTCTATAGTTTGGGAATTTTGTATTTTAGGCTCAGTTTTTTGAATTTTTTCTATAGATTTTATAGATTCTTTTTTTTCTTTTTTATCTTGGATAGGGTTTTGATCATTTTTTGTTTGAATTTTTGGTTTGGTTTGAATATTTTTTATCTCGTTTATTTTTTTTCTTCCAAACGAAAAAATCTTTTTAGTTTTTTTATTTTCTTCTTTTTTCCTTTCTTTCATTTTGGAAAAAAATTTTTTAGCAAGAGATTGCTTTTCTTCTAATTTAACATTGATCAGATCTTCTTTTAAATATATATTTGATTTTTTAGTATGTTTTGACTCATACTCTTCATCGAGTTCTTCTAAGAATTTATTAGGAGTCTTTTTTTTAAAACGACGTCTTAAAATATCATCGCTAGAAATTTCATCTCTTAAATCATCATCAAGCGGTTTGCCTTGATTTATAGCGCGAGAAAATTTCAGCATTTTTTGGCGTATGTTTTGGCGTTCTTTTATAAAATCATCTTCTAGCATTATTTATTGTCCAAATTATTAAAATAAAAAGCCCGCATTTTAGCACAACTAGAGCGAGAATTTTTTAAAAGTTCTTCCTTGCTTGCACTTATAGCTTTTTTGGTTATTATTTGCCCTAGGCTATGGTTATTTCCACATTCGCAACGCATTATTTTTTCATCACAAATGCAGTTTTTTGACCATTTTTTGAAAAAATTTTTTACTATTCTATCTTCCAAAGAATGAAAACTAATGATTGCTAAAATGCAATTTTTTGGTTTTAAATTTTCTAAATGCCCAAGAAAATCTTTAAGCACTTTAAGTTCTTGATTTACTTCTATTCTAATGGCTTGAAATGCTAAAGTGGCTTTGGAAATTTTTCTATGATTTTGTTTGCCTTTTCCTATGATTTGATAAAGTTCCTTGGCGCTTTTGATTGGATTTTTACTTCTTTCTAGGCAAATTTTTTCAGCAATAAAATGTGCATCGTGCAATTCTCCATAATCTTTAAAAATGGAAGTTAATTGCTCTTTTGTATAAGTATTAATAATCTCATAAGCCGATATTTTGGAGTTTTGATTCATTCTCATATCCAAAAAGTCAGAATTTACACTAAAACCTCTTTCGTTATTATCGAGTTGAAATGAAGAAACTCCAATGTCTGCTAAAATGCCTCTTAATTCTTCTTTATGTGAAATTTTTTCTAAAACTTCACTAAAATTACTTTGTATAAAAGTTATCCTATTGTGAAAATCTTTAAGACGTTTTTTAGAAAATTCTAAAGCTTGTTGATCTTGATCACAAGCAATGATTTCAAGATCAGGATGATTTTTAAGCAAAGCTTCACTGTGTCCGCCAAATCCTAAAGTGCAGTCTAAAAAATAACCTGTTTTAAGATTTTTAAAAATCTCTTGAACTTCATTAAGTAAAACTGGGATATGAGGAATTTCCAAAATCAATCCTAATAAATTTTTATAAACTATAATTATAACTAAATTTCATTGTAAAAATCATAAAATTTAAAGAACAAATATTTTTTTGGTAAAAATTCTATAATTAAACTCCACTTAAACACTTCTACGATACAATATCTAGTTTAAATTTAATCAAGGAATGATATGCTTACTTGGATGCAACATCACAAAAAATATCTTGTTGTTACTATATGGGTTAGTACTATAGCTTTTGTTGGCGCCGGCTTTTTAGGTTGGGGTGCTTATGATTTTAATCTCAATAGAAGTTCGAGTGTTGCAACTGTAGGAAATGAAAAGATAGGTTTTAGCGAATTTGATACTAGATATAGACAGATTTTAAGTTATTATAATCAAATTAGCAATGGTGCTTTAACTCCAGAAAATGCTGAGCAACTAGGCATTAAAAATATAGCTTTAAGTTCTCTTGTTGAAGATAAGCTTTTGTTAAATTTTGCTAAAGATTTGGGTATTGGCATAAACGAGAATGAAATTTTACAAAAACTTGCAAATACTAGAGAATTTCAAGATCCTACAGGGGATTTTAACAAAACAATTTATTATGAACTTTTAAATGCCAATAATTTAACTCCAAAAGATTATGAAACACAACTTGCAAATGAAGTAATTACCGATAAACTTAATCAAATTTTTAATATTCCTAGCAAAGATGAGGAATTAAAAATGTTAGCTTCTAGTTATTTTATGCAAGATGCTTTAAGTATTGCAAAAATTGATTATGACAAAAAAAATATTAAGATTAATGAAGAGGATTTAAAAAAGCTTTGGAATGAACATAAAGAAGATTATAAAACTAAAAAAATATATGAAATTTCAACTTATTTTTTGCCAGTTAGCAATGAGAAAATTGACGACAAAGAATTAGAAAAATTTTACAATCAAGATGAAAATAAACTAAAATATAAAGATTTTGCAGGTAAAGTGATGGATTTTCAGTCTGCTAAAAATGAAGTTGCTAAAGATTACGCCTTAATGCAACTAAAGAATGTGGCTAATGCTAAATTTTTAGATTTAAAAAATGGGAAAGATAATTTTCAAAAAGATCAAAATATTAGTGAATCTGATGTTTATTATCCAATTGATCTTTTAAATAAAGCTAAAAATGGAGATGTTTTACGACCAGCACCTTATAATAACGGATATATCATAGTTAAACTAAATAAAGTAGATCCTATAAGAAATAAAACTTTTGAAGAAGCTAGAGAAGAAGTTTTACCTATGTATTTAAGTGAACAAGCTAGAAAAAATTTAGAAGAAAAAGCTAAAAATAGTTTAGTAAATTTTAAAGGCGATGATATAGGCTTTGTAAGTCGAGATAGTTCTCGCGAGAG
The DNA here is from genome assembly GCF_001763255.1 of Campylobacter sp. BCW_4338. Classification (NCBI taxonomy): domain Bacteria; kingdom Pseudomonadati; phylum Campylobacterota; class Epsilonproteobacteria; order Campylobacterales; family Campylobacteraceae; genus Campylobacter; species Campylobacter sp. BCW_4338. The sequence continues at coordinate 31,161 of NZ_MJYJ01000034.1, read as the reverse complement.
TGTAAAGCTTAGTGATAAGATATTAAATGATTCTGAATTTGCTTATTTTTTGATGAATGTATTTAATACCGATCAAAATAGTTCTTATGTGATCATTAATGACAATAAAGCAATATTATATAAAATAAATAAACAAAAATTAGATATGAACTCCGATAAATTTGAACAATACAAAACTATGCTTGAACAAAATTTGCGAAATTTAAAAGCAAATGAGCTTAAGCAAGAACTTGTTGATGAACTTAAAAAGATATATCCGATAAAAATTTATTATAAAGGGAATTGATTTTGAATATATTAGGAATTGACTTAGGCTCAACCCAGACTTGTGCCATTATTGCTCAAAAAGATGAAGATGGATTAAAAATTATTGGTTTTTCCAAGTCGAAAACCAACGGGGTTAAAAAAGGTGCCATTACCAATATAGAGCTTGCTTCTAAATCTATTGAAGAAGCTGTTAGAAGTGCTGAGATGATGAGCGGAGTTCATTATGATAAGGTTGTGGTATCTATATCAGGTGCTTATACTAAAAGCGTTGATAGCATAGGTGTTGTTAATATTCCAAATCATGAAATAGGCATTAAAGAAATTCATCGTGCTGTAAGTACAGCTAAGCATACTGCCAATCTACCAAGTGGTTATGAAATTATCCATGTTTTGCCTTATAATTTTAAGGTTAATGATCTTGAACATGTTGATGATCCTTTGGGAATGAGTGGTAATCGTTTGGAAGTTTCAACCCATATAGTGATTTCACAAGAATCTCATATTAAAAATCTTAAGAAAGCAGTTGAATTAGCTGATTTAAGAGTGGATAATATAGTTCTTTCAGGATATGCTTCAGCTATAGCTTGTTTAGATGATAGCGAAAAGGAATTAGGTGCTGTTTTGATTGATATGGGTGGAGCGATTTGTGATATGGTTGTTCATACTGGAAATTCAATTAGATATAATGATTGTTTGCAAATTGGCTCGATTAATATTACCCAAGATTTATCAATGGCATTGCATACACCTTTAAAAGAAGCAGAAAAAATCAAGCTTAATTATGCAGCTCTTTCACAACAGCCTAATACCCTTATACAAATTCCTTCAATGGGTGATGAAAGAAAGGTTAATGAAGTTTCTTTGGATATTATTTCAAACGTAATTTATGCAAGAGCGGAAGAAACTTTGATGATTTTGGCAAAAATCTTAAGTGATAATCGTTATGCCAATGCTATAGGCGGTGGAGTTGTTTTAACAGGTGGAATGACTAAGTTAGCAGGTATTGATGAGCTAGCTCCTGCAACATTTGATAATCGCTCAGTTAGACTAGCTACTGCAAGAAAAGATTTGATTACTGGTTTTAGTGAAATTTTTAATGATCCTGAAAATACTTGTGCTATAGGACTTTGTTTATATGGAGCGGGGTATTTTACGCCTTATGAACTTGATTCTAATGAAAAATTAAGATATAAAGGGGAAATTGAAAATTTTAATCGTCAAATTAAACAAGATATTGTTTTGCAAAAAGATGCAGAAAGTGAAATAAAATCTGATTTTTTTGATGAAAATTTGCAAGAAAATGATACAATTGCAATACAAGAACAATTAGATTTTAAAGAGCCAAAAGAAAAAAAACCTAGCGTTTTTTCAAATATCTGGCATAAAATTATGAATCAATTTTAACAAGGAGAAATTTTTATGAGTGAATTTTTAGTAGAAGAAATGCAACATAATAAAGGTGCAAAAATTAAGGTTATAGGCTGCGGTGGCGGTGGCGGTAATATGATCAACCATATGGTTAAAATGGGATTAAATGATCTTGATTTAATTGCAGCAAATACTGATGCACAAGCTATTTCAATTTCATTAGCAAAAACTAAAATTCAACTTGGCGAGAAAAAAACTAAAGGTTTAGGCGCTGGTATGCTTCCTGAGGTAGGTGCAGAAAGTGCTAGAGAAAGTTTTGAAGAAATAAAAGCAAGTCTTAGTCAAAGTGATATTGTATTTATTGCTTCAGGTTTTGGTGGAGGTACTGGAACGGGTGCCACTCCAGTTATTGCACAAGCAGCTAAAGAGATTGGAGCTTTAACTGTTTCTGTTGTAACTATGCCTTTTGCATTCGAAGGAAAACAAAGAAAAAAACTTGCTGAAAGCGGTCTCCTTGAGCTTAAAAAAGAAAGTGATTCTATTCTTGTAATTCAAAATGAAAAATTATTGAGCATTATTGATAAAAAAGCAGGCATTAAAGATGCTTTTAGATTGGTTGATGATATTTTAGCTCGTGCTGTAAAAGGTATGGTGTCTATCTTGCTTGATAATGGAGATATTAATGTTGACTTTGCAGATGTAAGAACCATCATGAGTCATCGCGGACTCGCACTTATGGGCGTTGGTAGTGCTAGTGGTGAAAATGCTATAGAAGAGGCTCTTTCAAACGCTATAGAATCTCCTTTGCTTGATGGAATGGATATTAAAGGTGCCAAGGGAGTTATTTTACATTTTAAAACAAGTTCTAATTGCTCTTTGTTTGAAATTTCAGCAGCAGCAAATAGTATACAAGAAATTGTTGATGAAAATGCTAAGATTATTTTTGGTTCTACTACAGATGATAGCATGGAAGATAGAGTTGAAGTGACTATTATTGCGACAGGGTTTGAAGACAAAGATACAGTAGCTAAAAAATCTACCGAAGAAGCTCAAGCTTCTAAGAAAAATCCTTATTTAAGTCTTAAAAAGGTAAGCGGTGGTTACGATGAAGAGATAATGGCGCAAATTGAAACACCGACTTTCTTGCGTCGTCAAATGGATTAAAATTGATTTTAAAGCAAGATTGAGTCAAATCTTGCTTTTTATAGTTTAAAATTCTCTCCTAATAATCTTTCAAATATTTATTTTTCTTTGTTTTTAAAAGTTGGAACACTCTTTGCTTTTATAGCTATAAAATCTTAATTTTATAGGTGAAAATATGCAAAATGGATATTATCAAGCAACTGGCGGAATGGTAACTCAGTTTAATAAACTTGATGTGATTACTAATAATCTTGCCAATATTAATACAAGTGGATACAAAAGAGATGATGTGGTTATTGCAGATTTTAAAAGGATTTTTAAAGAAACTCAGGATGAGTTGCCTATAGAAAATCACACAAGAGATGCATCTCGTTTTGTAAATACTACAATAGATGGAATCCCACAAGTTTCTCAAGAATATACGGATTTTAGCCTAGGTTCTTTAAAGGCTACAAACAATCCTTTGGATTTGGCAATGACTAGAGAAGATGCTTTTTATTTGGTTCAGACCAAAGATGGAGAAGTAAGATTAACTAAAGATGGAAATTTTCAACTTGATGATGAGGGTTATTTGGTAAATAAGCAAGGATACAAGGTGTTAAGTAGTGATTATTTTAATAATCCTCAGAATGCTGGCATACGCATTCCTAATGGTGCTGTTCAAATTAGCGTTGATAAAAACGGAAGCATTGAAGTTGATGGAGTTCAAAATGCAAGATTATTTGTAGCGCAAGTAGATGATATAAGAGCTTTGCAAAAAGATGGAGATAATGTCTATAAAATAGATGATCTAACCCGCATTAGAGATTTGGAAAACTCCAATGCTATTCGCCAAGGTTTTTCTCAGGGATCAAATGTTAATCCAGTTACTGAAATGGTAGGACTGATTGAAGCAAACAGAATGGTAGAAATGTATCAAAAAGTTATGACAGCTCATATGGATGACTTAAATCAAGAAGCTATCAATAAGCTTGCAGCTGTTAAATAATTTAAAATAAAATAAAAAAAGGATTAAAAATGATGAGATCACTTCATACTGCTGCTACGGGAATGGTAGCGCAGCAAACACAAATTGATGTTACTTCAAATAACATCGCCAATGTTAATACAGCAGGTTTTAAGAAAAGTCGCGCAGAATTTGCTGACCTTATGTATCAAGTTATGAAGTATGCAGGAACTTCGACTTCGGCTACTACTCTTTCTCCTTCGGGTATAGAAGTGGGTGTGGGTGTGCGTCCAACAGCGGTAACTAAAGTTTTTACTGAAGGAAATTTAAAATCAACAAGTACTGATGGTCTTGATATGGCTATTGCAGGTAATGGGTTTTTTCAAATACAACTTCCTGATGGCACTATAGGATATACTAGAAATGGGCAATTTACAAAAGATAATGAAGGTAATATTGTAAATTCAGATGGTTATAGACTTTTACCTGAGATGACAATACCTGAAGGCGCAACAGCAATTAATGTTGCTACAGATGGAACCGTTTCTGTAATGCTACCAGGGGAGCAACAAGAAACTCAAATTGGCCAAGTGGAGCTAGTTCAGTTTATAAATCCAGCGGGTCTTCATTCTATGGGTGATAATCTTTATCTTGAAACAGGAGCAAGTGGTGCACCTGTTGCGGGTATAGCAGGACAAGATGGGCTTGGAACAATAAGACATGGATTTATAGAACTTAGTAATGTTCAGCTTGTTGAAGAAATGACGGATCTTATCACAGGACAAAGAGCTTATGAAGCGGGTTCTAAGGCAATTACAACAAGTGATGATATGCTAGGAATTGTAAATCAGCTTAAGCGATAGTTGATATAAAATAAATAATTTTTAATTCTTTTTTAGTTTAATGGCGTGTTAAACGCCATTAAATTTTTAGCAAGAGTAGCAAGTTTTAAATTCATAAGCAGTTGGACGAGCTTCTACTGGCCAAACTTGTGTTTCAAATTTTAAATGCTGATAGTCATCGATAAAAATATCACTCATTACAGGTTTTAAATAAGAATTATGTCGGATTAAAGCTTCTAAACTTCCTCTTAGAGTATGTGGTAATTGCTCTATCCCTTTTTCACGTATTTCATCCAAAGTAAGATCAAATAAATTTTCATCCATAGGACCCACAGGAATGGTTTTATTTTTGATTCCATCAAGACCTGCCATTAAAAGACTAACAAAAGCTAAATAAGGATTAGCAGTGCTATCAGGGAAGCGAATTTCTATACGAGCTGAATTTTTACCTATGCCATAAGGAACGCGACAACTTGCTGATCTGTTTTGACAAGAATAAGTTAAAATACAAGGAGCTTCAAAGCCAGGAACTATTCTTTTGTAAGAGTTGGAACTTGGATTTGTAAAAGCTGCAACACTTCTAGCATTTTTTAAAATTCCACCTATATAATTTATAGCAGTTTGACTAAGTCCACTGTATCCATCTTTATCGTAAAATAAATTTACTCCATCTTTCCATAAGCTCATATGAACATGCATACCATTGCCATTATCTCCGTATAAAGGTTTTGGCATAAAAGTGGCAGTTTTGCCATTTAAATGAGCTACCATTTTTACAACATATTTATAAATTTGAACATTGTCAGCTGCTTCTACAAGCGTGCCAAAATTTACTCCTATTTCAGCTTGTCCTTGTGCAACTTCATGATGATGAACAAAAGTTTTAAGACCTACTTTTTCAAGGGTTTGAACCATTTCAGAACGAATATCTACTAAAGAATCAATTGGCTGAACTGGAAAATATCCACCTTTGTTTCTTGGCCTGTGTCCAGTATTGTAGCTATCGGTAAATTCTCTATCGTCATTCCACTCTCCTTCTTCGGTATCAACTTCATACTTAGAACAATGAGTAGTATCAACTATTTTTACACTATCAAAAACAAAGAATTCATTTTCTGGTCCAAAGTAAGCAGTATCAGCTATGCCACTATTTTTAAGGTGTTCCATTGCTTTTTTTGCTATGCTTCTTGGACATTTTTCATACATTTGTCCTTTGTAAATATCATACACATCACAAAATACTATGATAGTAGGATCAGCTGTAAAAGGATCTAAAAAAGCACTTTGAGCATCAGGTTTTAAAATCATATCTGATTTTTCTATAGGCTGCCATCCATGGATTGAGCTTCCATCAAATGGAATGCCAGTTTGAAATGTTTCTTCATTGATTGCATGAAGATTATAGGTAATATGATGCCAAGTTCCTATCATATCTGTAAAACGAAAATCAACAAAAAGCACTTCATTTTGTTTGCAAAATTTGAAAAAATCATCTATATTATTAACAAATTTTCCCATATTTTTACTCCTTTACGTAATTAAATTTATAAAATTATATCATAAAATTTTTAATTAAGATTTAATTAATATATTTTTTTTAATAAATTTAAAAATTTAATTTAAAAAGATTAAAAAATAAAAATTTATATTTTTGTTTTAGATAAAATTGATTATAATTTTGAGCAATTATTGAAAATCTAGATTTAAAAAAGGGAAAAAAATGACTCAAGAAGAGCTTGATGCTTTGATGAATGGTGATGTTGATCTTGATTCAGAGACAGAAGCAGAGATAAAAACCGAAGAATCGAATACCGAAGAAGATGCTTTGATGTTAGAAGATGTCAAAATAGCTGATTACAAACCTAATCCTAGTGTAGTATGGCCACCACCCCCACCAAATCAGGAGCATAAAGTTGTACATCAGTTAGATGATGTTACAAAAGATAGCGAGCTTAAAGCAACGGAAATGATGGATAAGCTTGAAAGTATTAATAATTTTTTTGCGGATTCTGAAAGTTTACTCAAAGAAATAAATAAAGCAATAGAAAAAAATATTGATATTTTTTCTAAACTTAATGAAAAATTTCCTAATGTGGAAAGTTTCAGTGAAGCTTTAGAATTAAACAATCAAGCTAAAAAAAGTTCTAAGGAGATTGTCGGAAATCTTCAAAGCGGACAAGATGAAGTGATGATGGCAATGGATGCAATGCAGTATCAAGATATACATCGTCAAAAAATCGAACGTGTTATTAATGTAATGCGTGCTTTAAGCCGTTATATGAGTTCTTTATTTGAAGGTAAAATTGATGATAAAAAACGTGTAAGTTCTGCAGTGCATATTGAAGGTGATAGTACTGCTGATGTTGTAAGTAATGATGATATAGAAGCTTTAATTGCAAGTTTAGGGCAAAAATGATCATTCCTGAAATAGTAGCTCCTGCAGGAAATTTCACAAAATTAAAAATTGCTTTAGCTTATGGCGCAGATGCGGTTTATGCGGGTGTGAATAATTTTTCTTTAAGATCGCGCACTGCAAGAGAATTTAATTATGAAAGTTTTGAAGAAGCTATCAAATATACTCATGAGCGTGGTAAGAAAATTTATGTTACTTTAAATGGTTTTCATTTAAGCTCTCAAATTGAAGGCTTAAAAAGACATATATTAAAATTACGTGAGATGAAACCCGATGCTTTTATTGTAGCTTCTGTTGGAACTATGCGTCTTGTTAAAGAGCTTGCACCTGAAATTTCTTTACATGTTTCTACTCAGGCGAATATTTTAAATTATTTAGATGCTCAAGTTTATAAGGATATGGGCGCTAAAAGGGTTGTAATTGCGAGAGAATTAGGGCTTAAAGATGCTAAAGCTTTAAAAGAAAATTGCGATATTGAACTTGAAGCCTTTGTGCATGGTTCTATGTGTTTTGCTTATTCTGGGCGTTGTTTAATAAGCTCTGTGCAAAGTGGAAGAATGAGTAATCGTGGATCTTGTGCAAATGATTGCAGATTTAATTATGAGCTTTATGCTAAAAATCCAGAAAATGGTACTTTATTTCGTTTAGAAGAAGATGAAAATGGTACTCATGTTTTTAATTCCAAAGATTTAAATCTTTGTTCTTATATAGAAAAAATCATGCAAGAAAATTGTATCAGTGCTTTTAAGATAGAAGGACGCACCAAAAGCGAATATTATGTTGCGCTTACAACAAGAACTTATAAAATGGCTATACAGGATGTTTTAGAGGGTAAGTTTGAGTCAAACAAGTATGAAAAAGAGATTGCTACGCTTAAGAATCGTGGTTTTACAGATGGCTATCTTGTTTCGCGTCCTTTAGAAAAAACCGACACACAAAATCATAATACAAGCATAGAAGAAGGTTCTTATCAAGTGCATGCTATAAGCGAAGATGGAAGCTTTTTTAAATGTAAAGGGAAAATCGTTTTAAACACGCCTTATGAAATTTTAGCTCCTTTAGGCGATGTGATTCAAACTTGCGATAATGAACTAGGTAAAATTTATCAAAAAGAGGATAAATATTTTATAGAGTTTAAAAAACTCATTGCTAAAAACAATAAAGAATTTAGTGAAATTCATAGCGGCAATGAACATGAAATTCAATTACCAAGTAAAATCAGTGCATTAAGTTTTTTAAGAAAGGAAATATAGATGAATTTTGTTTCTATTTTAATGGGAAGCAAGAGTGATTATGAGACTATGAAAGAGGCTGCTAAAACTTTAGAAAGTTTTGGGGTAAAGTATGAACTTATTATCTCATCAGCTCATCGTAGTCCAAAAAGAACAAAAGAGTATATTGCAAATGCTGAAGAAAAAGGTGCGAAAGTTTTTATAGCAGCAGCTGGAATGGCAGCGCATTTAGCTGGAGCTGTTGCAGCTTATACAACAAAACCTGTTTTGGGAGTGCCTATGTCAGGAAGCAATCTTGCAAGTATGGATTCTTTATTTTCTACGGTGCAAATGCCTAGTGGAATTCCTGTAGGAACTTTAGCTATTGGTAAGGCTGGAGCAATCAATGCTGCTTATTTGGCTATGCAAATTTTAGCTATTTATGATGTTGATTTAGCACAAAAGCTTAAAGAAGATCGTCTTGAAAAAGAAAAAAAACTTGTATCTGATTCAAAAGAAGTAGAAGTTTTATTATAAGGGATAAAAATGCAAACCTATCTTGAACTTGAAGAATTTTGTAAACTTGTGCATTTAAATGAAGATGTGGTTAAGGGTATGATGGCTAATGGGGCTTTAAATTTTAAAGAAGAAGAGGGTAAAATTTACATCGAAGCTCATCAAGGTACTTTTAGTGTGGTGCCTAGTGCTGCAAAATCTCAACCTGCAATGGTAAATTCAATGACTTTAGCAGGGGAAAGTTTTGTTGAAAAAACAATAGGAACTATTTTAAATTTACATGAAAAAGTTTTAGATGCTAAAGATGAAACACTTGAAGCATTAAAAAATGAGAATAAATTTTTAAAAGATGCTCTTTATTCTATGCAAGAACTTTATGATGAAGATAGAAAAACTATAGAAACCTTAAACAATGAGCTAAAACATGCGCGTGAAGAGATAGAATTTCTCAAGCGTAAATATAAATTAATGTGGAGTAAAACCGCAGAAATTTTTGGAGCTAAGACAGAGCCTGATTTGGAAATGAATAAAAATTTAGAAAAACCTATTGAAAATATGGAACGATAAAGAGAGATACAATGACTTTTTCACAAATGATACTTAATTTACAAAATTATTGGCAAGAGCAAGGTTGTGCGATTATGCAACCTTATGATATGCCAGCAGGTGCAGGAACCTTTCATCCAGCAACTTTTTTAAGAAGTTTAGGAAAAAAACCTTGGGCAGCTGCTTATGTAGCTCCAAGTAGAAGGCCTACTGATGGACGTTATGGTGAAAATCCTAATCGCTTAGGTGCTTATTATCAATTTCAAGTTTTGATTAAACCTAGTCCTGATAATATCCAAGAATTATATCTTAAAAGTCTTGAAAATTTGGGTTTTGATTTAAAAAGTCATGATATTCGTTTTGTTGAAGATAATTGGGAGAGTCCAAGTTTAGGTGCTTGGGGTTTAGGCTGGGAAGTATGGCTTGATGGTATGGAAGTTACTCAATTTACTTATTTTCAGCAAGTTGGCGGTATAGCAGTAGATTTAGTAAGTGCTGAAATTACCTATGGTCTTGAAAGAATAGCCATGTATCTTCAAAATGTTGATAATGTTTATGATATAGTTTGGAGTGAATTTAATGGAGAAAAAATTAAATACGCAGATGTGCATAAGCAAAGTGAATATGAATTTAGTAAATACAATTTTGAAGTAAGTGATGTTAAAATCTTGAATGAGCAGTTTGAAAATTCTTACAAAGAATGTAAAAATATTTTAGAACAAGGACTAGCTTTACCTGCTTATGATTATTGTATGCTTGCTGCACATACTTTTAATCTTTTAGATGCAAGAGGAGCAATTTCTGTAGCACAAAGACAAGATTATATGTTAAAAATTCGTGAGCTTTCAAAAAATTGTGCTGAAATTTATAAGAAAAATTTAAATGAAACTGAGTGAAATTTATAATTTTTTAGATCAATTAAGTCCTTTTAATACTCAAGAATCATGGGATAATAGTGGAATTTTGCTTGGAGATAAGGATAGCGAAATTTCAACTGTTTATTTAAGCTTAGATATTGATGAAAATATCATTAAAAAAGCGAGTGAAAATTCTTTAATTATCACACACCATCCTTTGATATTTAAAGGTTTAAAAGATTTATATGACAAAACTTATCCTAGGGCTTTTGTTAAAGAAATGATTTGTAAAAATATTTCTTTAATCAGTATGCATACAAATTATGATTTAAGTCATTTAAATACTTATTTTACGAAAGAAATTTTAGGTTTTAAAATTTCTTTTAAAGACGAATTTTTGATTTATGTAGAAAATTTTATGTCTTTTGAAGCTTTGTGTGACCGGGTGAAAAAAAGGTTAAATTTACAAATTTTACGTGTAAGCGATTGTGGTAAAAAAGACATTAAGCGTATTGCTATATGTACTGGAAGTGGTGGAGATTTAATTTCTAAAGTAGATGCGGATTGTTTTTTAAGTGGAGATTTTAAATATCATCAAGCTTTAGAGGCGCTTAGTAATCAAATCAGTCTTATTGATTTGGGTCATTTTGAAAGTGAGAGATATTTTTCTCAATGTTTAGCAAAAGACTTGAAAAATTTGCCGCTACAAGTTATAATAACAGTTTCAAAAAATCCATTTCAATATTTTTAAGGAAAATAAATGAATAAATATCTTGAACAATTAGTGCTTTTATCAAAAATAGATCAAGAGATTGATAGTTATGAACCAAAAATAGACAGTATTAATAAGACTTTAAAAGATGCTGAGTTAAAAATAGGAAAAATCAACACAGATTTAGAAAAAATTGATGAAGAAATCAAAGATATAGAAAATCAAAAAGTACAAAATAATGCTCATATTTCCGAGTTTTCAGCAAAAATTAAAGATCTTTCTAAAAAAAGTGGTGCGGTAAAAACAGAAAAAGAAGCTAATGCTTTAAAAATTGAAGAAGATATCGCAAAAGAGCAATTAGACGCTGCAAATGATGAGATTGTAAGACTAGATAAAATTTTAGAGAATAAAGAAACTTATAAAAAAGAACTCGAAGAAGAAAAAATCAAACAAGAGCAAAATATTAACGAGATTAGAGTAAGTATTAAATCTGAAATGGAAGTTCTTGAAAAAGATAGAATGAGTGTTTATGATAAAAAAACTAAACTTGTGAGTGAGATGAATCAAAAAGTTTTAAGTTTTTATGAGAAAATTCGCAAATGGGCGAAGAATACTGCTGTAGTTCCTGTTAAAAAACAAGCATGCTATGGATGTTTTATGAAAATTTACGATAAGACTTATCTGTCCGTTGTAAAAGGTGAAGAGATTGTAACTTGTCCTCATTGCGGAAGAATTCTTTATAAAGAGCAAGAAGAACAAAATTGATCTTTTTTTATTATTTTTTAACTTGGACGGCATTTTTATTTTGTGCCGTCTTTATTCTTTTGCTTTCTTTTTTAAAATCCAAATACAAAATTAGTTTAAAATCTCGATTTTTTCTTTATAAAAATTTACATCAAGAAAAAGCTGATGTACATTTTCATGCTTGTTCTTACGGGGAGGTAAGAAGTATTAAAGCTTTGGTTTTGAAATTTGATTCAAGAATAACTACTATTACTCAAACAGGTTTTGAATGTGCAAAAGAATTTTGTAAAAAGGTAAATTATCTTGCTTTTGAAAATTTTTTGCCTTTTTGGTTTAATCCTTGTAAGGTTTTGGTAATTTTTGAAGCAGAATATTGGCTTATGCTTGTTTTTATGGCACGTATTTATAAGGCTAAGATTATTTTGCTTAATGCGAGAATATCTGATAAATCTTATCATTCTTATCAAAAATTTTCTTTTTTTTATAAAAAAATTTTTTCTTATATTGATGAAGTTTTTGCTCAAAGTGAATTAGATAAAGTAAGACTTGAAAGTTTGGGAGCTAAAAATGTTAAAATTTTTAAAAATATTAAGGCAAATTTAGAAATTAAAAATAATAAAATTTATACCAAACCTAAGGAAAAACTTATCATTTTTGCTAGTACTCATAAAGATGAAGAAGAGCTTTTACTTGATCATTTTAAACTAGAAGAAAATGAAAAACTCATTATCGCCCCACGACACCCTGAGCGTTTTAAAGAAGTTGAAAATTTACTTTTAAACAAAGGTTTAGAATTTGAAAAATTTAGCTCTTTAAAAGATGAAAATAAGAAATTTTCTAAAAAAATTTTACTTTTAGATACTTTAGGGGAGCTTGTAAATTTTTATGCAATTTCTGATGTTGTTGTACTTGGAGGTTCTTTCATAGAAGGCATAGGAGGACACAATCCTATAGAAGTGGCATATTTTGACAATGTATTAATCAGCGGGAAATTTATTCACAATCAAAAGGCTTTGTTTGAAGAAGTGGAAAATGTATATTTTTGTGAAAATTTAAAAGATTTAAATGATAAAATCCATTATTTAAATTTAAAAGCTAAAATTTCCAAAAAAGAAAATTTAGATCTTATCATGCAAACTATACAAAAGGGAATTGATGCAAGAAAAAGCTTATAAACTCTTAGCTTTGCAAGAAAAAATTTCAAATCGTGAAGCTAAAGATTTGATTGATAAGGGTTGTGTTTTTTCACATGGAAAAAAAGTTGTGGTTGCTAGAGCTTTGATGAACAATAAGGCAAGATTTAATGTGATAAAAACCAAAAATCCTCAAATTATTTTTGAAGATGATAAGATTATTGCTATTAATAAACCTTACGCTTATGTGAGTGAAGACTTGGAGAAAAAATTTAATGCCAAGCTTTTAAATCGTTTAGACAAAGAAACAAGCGGTGTGATTTTGCTTTGCAAAGATGAAGATTTTAGAAAGCTTTGTATAGAAGAATTTAAAAAACACAGAGTTTATAAAAGTTATATTGCGGTTTTAGATGGGGTTTTGGCTGAAGAGGTTGAAGTGAATGAGCCTATTTTTACCATAAAAGCAAAATGTGGAGCATTAAGTAAAGTTTCAAAAGATGGTTTAAGTGCCTTAAGTATCATTACTCCTATTATGTTGCAGTCAAAAAAAACCTTAGCAAAAATAGTCATTCAAACAGGTAGAACTCATCAAATCAGAGTGCATGCTAAATTTATAAAACATGGCGTTGTAGGTGATGAAAAATATGCTAAAATTTCAAGCGATAGAATGTATTTACATAGTTATGAAATTAAAATTTTTGATTATTATTTTAAGGCTGAGCTAGATAATAGTTTTGCAAAAGTTGGCTTTGAGATAAAAAATTTAGATTTTTAAAGCCATTTAAGAAAAAATTTTGTATAATGCAAGGTTTAATTTAAAAATTTTATAGAAAGGTGATAAAGTGTTTGAGTTAGTTAGCGAATCTTTTAAATCAGCGATTAATAAATTACGTTTTGTTGATGATGAAAAAGCACTTAAGAACGCTTTAGAAACCTTAAAAAAAGCTCTTTTAAAAGCAGATGTTCACCATAAGGTAACTAAAGAGCTTTTGACTTCGATAGAAGAAGATGTAAAGCAAAACGGAATAGGTCAAAAACAATTTTTAAATGCCATTAAAGTAAATTTAGAAAATATTTTAAGTGTCAATGGCAAAAATCAAGGTTTTGTTTTTGCTTCTAAACCCCCAACAGTAGTTCTAATGGCAGGTTTGCAAGGGGGCGGTAAGACTACAAGCACTATCAAACTTGCAAATTATTTAAAATTACGCAATAAAAAAGTTTTAGTTGCAGCTTGTGATTTACAGCGTTTAGCGGCAGTGGAGCAGCTAAGACAACTTTGTGAAGCTAATGAAATTGAACTTTTCTTCATAGAAAATGAAAAAGATCCTATTAGGGTTGCTAAAGAGGCTTTAAAAAAGGCTGAAAGTTCTATGGTGGATGTTTTGCTTGTGGATACTGCTGGGCGTTTGGCTATAGATGAGACTTTGATGAATGAATTAAAAGCAGTTAAGGATGTTTTAAATCCTGATGAGATTTTCTATGTTGCTGATGCAATGAGTGGTCAAGATGGGGTTAAGACTGCGGCTAGTTTTAATGAAGTTTTAGGTATCAGCGGGGTAATTTTATCAAAATTTGATGCAGATACTAAAGGTGGAGTAGCCTTAGGTATAGCAAAACAAATCGGTATTCCTTTAAGATTTATTGGTGTAGGTGAAAAAGTAGCAGATTTAGAAGTTTTTATACCAGATCGCATAGTAAGTCGTATCATGGGCGAGGGTGATTTGGCTACTTTAGCTGAAAAAACTGCTGCAGTGATTGATGAAAAAGAAGCTAAAAAACTCAATCAAAAAATCAAAAAAGGTGAATTTAATTTTAATGATTTTCTTAACCAAATGGAAAGTATTAAAAAATTAGGAAGTATGAAGTCTTTAATCGGTATGATACCAGGGCTTGGCGGAATGGCAAATGCGGTAAAAGATATAGATTTGGATAATTCTAAAGAGATTATACATATTAAGGCAATGATTTCTTCAATGACTCCAAAAGAAAGAGAAAATCCTGATTTGTTAAATAATGCTAGAAAACGTCGTATAGCAGAGGGAGCAGGTCTTTCTCAGGTAGAAGTCAATCGTTTTTTAAAACAATTTAGTAATGCAGCAAAACTTGCAAAAAGATTTTCAGGCAAAAAAGGAATGGAGAATTTGACACAAATGATGAGCCAAGCTAGAAGACAATTTTAAATTTTATTTATAAATACTTTTTATAGTATCTATAAATAAAATTTTTAATTTTTAAGGAGTATAAATGACAGTTATTAGACTTACAAGAATGGGTAGAACTAAAAGACCATTTTATCGTATTGTGGTTACAGACAGTAGAAAACGTCGCGATGGTGGTTGGATAGAAAGTATTGGATATTATAATCCTATGGTAGAACCTGAGGTAATTAAAGTTGATGCAGAGCGTTTAGCTTATTGGAAAAGTGTTGGTGCAAAACTTAGCGATAAAGTTGCTTCTATCACTAGCAAATAATCATGGTAGAGAATTTTCTTAGGGAATACGCAAAATTAATTGCAGATTATCCTGAACAGATTAACACTCAAAAAATTGAATTAAGTGAAAATTTTTTTGAGATTGTTCTTTTTGCACATAAGGTTGATACAGGTAAGCTTATAGGTAAAAATGGAAAAATGATCAATGCTATAAAAACCGTAATCTCTGCTTATAAGAGCAAGGATGCAAGTTCTTATAGGGTAACGGTAAAAGCACTTGAGTGAAAAAGATTTTGTTCAAGTTGCAAAACTTGGTAAAACTGTGGGTCTTAAGGGTTATGTAAAATTGCATAACCTGAGCGACTTTTCTTCTCAATTTAAAAAAGATGCTACCTTTTTTATAAAAAATACCAAAGAAATATTAAAGATTAAGCATTATAATGCAAGCAATTCTACTGTTTTATTTGAGAATTATGAAGATATAGAAAAAGCTAAAGAATTAACCAATCTTATTCTTTTTCAGAGTATCGAGAAAAGCAGACAAACTTGTAAATTAAAAAAAGATGAGTTTTTTTATTTTGATATTTTAGAGTGTGAAGTTTTTGAAGAAGATAAAAGATTAGGTAAAGTTGTTGATATCTTGGAAATTGGAGCTTCTTATTTATTTGAAATTCAAAGTGATGAAAAATGGGTGAATAAAAAATATTCTAAAATATTTTTTATTCCGTATCTAGATAAATTTGTTAAAAATATAGATATAGAAAAACGACAGATTTTTTGCACGCAAGATGCTTTTTTAATTTTAGAAAATTCATGAAATTTAGTTTCGTTTCTTTATTCCCTAATCTTATGAAATTTTACTTTCAGGATTCTATACTTGCAAGAGCAAAAGAAAAAAAACTTTTCAAACTTAATTTTTATAACCCAAGAGATTTTTCTAAAAATTCTTATCATAAAGTCGATGATTATAAAATAGGTGGTGGAGCTGGACTTTTGATGCAAGTTGAACCTATGTATGAGGTGTTAAAAAGTATTCAAGAAAAAAAAGAAAATCCCTATTTTATTTTTTTAAATCCAAGTGGTAAAACTTTTAATCAAAAAGACGCCAAACGCTTAAGTAAAAAAGAACACATAGTTTTTGTATGTGGGCGCTATGAAGGTATAGATGAAAGAGTGCTTGAAATTTTTGCGAATGAAGTTTTTAGCATAGGGGATTTTATTTTAACAGGAGGAGAATTACCTGCGCTTGTAATGTGTGATGCGATTTTAAGAAATGTTAACGGGGTTTTAGGGAATATGGAAAGTTTGGAAGAAGAAAGCTTTGAAAATAATTTACTCGAAGCACCTGCTTTTTCAAAACCTTTTATTTTTGAGAAAAAAAATCAAAAATTTTATACTCCTTCAGAGTTTTTAAAGGGTAATCACGCTAGAATTGCAAGTTTAAAAACTACTTTGGCGTCTTGCAAAACGAAATTTTTTCGTCCAGATTTATTTTTAGAGCATGAACGCAAAAAATAAGGGATTTTTATGAAAAATAAATATATAGAACAATTTGAAGCAAAACAAATTGAAGGTAAAAATGTTCCAGATTTTCGTGCTGGTGATACTTTAAAGCTTGCAATTCGTATCAAAGAAGGAGATAAAACAAGAATCCAAAATTTTGAGGGTATTTGTATTGCTAGAAGAGGTAATGGCGTAAGCGAAACTTTTATCGTACGTAAAATGGGTGCTAATAATGTTGGCGTTGAGAGAATTTTCCCTATTTATAGTGAGAGTTTGGAAAGTATTATTGTTTTGCGTCGTGGTCGTGTACGCCGTGCAAGATTATTCTACTTAAGAGATAGACGCGGTAAAGCAGCACGTATTAAAGAGCTTAAAAAATAATTTATAATTATTTTTTATTATAAGTCTAACAATTAAATAATTATAATTAATTTATAATTTTTATTATTTGATTTTAATTATTAATAATGCTCTTATATAATATTCCTTGTAAATATTATATAAGGAGAGAAAATGTTTTCTATTAAAAAAACTTTATTAATATTAGCAAGCGTGCCAATGTTTTTGAGTGCTACTGAATATCAATTAAGCACTCATGTCTTGGATATTACTTCTGGACAACCCGCTCCTAAAGTAAAAGTTGAGCTTTATAAGTTGGAAGCAAATCAACAGTGGAAAAAAGTAAGTGAAGAATTTACCGAAGAAAATGGTAGAATAGGGGATTTATTACCATATGAAAAAGCTGAAAATAGGGCTTTTGGAATTTATAAGCTTAAATTTTTTACAAAAGACTATTACACATCACACAAAATAAATACTTTTTATCCTTTTGTAGAGGTAAGTTTTGAGCTTTCTAAAGATCAAAAACATTATCATGTTCCAATAACCCTTTCTCCTTTTGGTTATTCAACTTATAGAGGAAGCTGATCAATAAAACGAAAGAAAAAACCATGTGGACTAAGAATTCTTGGAAAAACTATCCCATAAAACAGCAACCTATCTATCCAGATCAAGAGGAAATGAATAGAGTTTTAGCAAGACTTGAGAAACTTCCTCCTTTGGTTTTTGCTGGAGAAGTGAGAAATCTTCAAAAGTCTTTAGCAAGAGTTTGTAAAAAAGAAGCTTTTTTACTTCAAGGTGGAGATTGTGCTGAAAGCTTTGAAAATTTTGGCGCTGTAAATATCCGTGACATGTTTAAGATTTTACTTCAAATGGCTATAGTGCTTACATTTGCCGGTGGATGTCCTGTTGTAAAAATTGGTCGTATTGCAGGGCAGTTTGCCAAGCCAAGAAGTAGTGATTTTGAAGAGTTAAATGGTATAAGTCTTCCTAGTTATCGTGGTGATATTATTAATGGTTTTGAATTTAGCGAACAAGCGCGCATTCCTGATCCTCATAGAATGCTTGAAGCTTATTATCAAAGTGCAACAACGCTAAATTTGTTGCGCGGATTTGCTAAGGGTGGTTTAGCAGATTTGCATGAAGTGCATCGTTGGAATTTGAGGTTTTTAAAAAAGAGTGAACTCCATAAGCAATATACTGATATCAGTGAAAAAATTTCACAAGCTTTGGCTTTTATGGAAGCTTGTGGGATTAATACAAGTAATACTCCGAGTCTAAGAGAAGTTAGTGTTTATACTTCACATGAAGCTTTACTTTTGCCTTATGAAGAAGCTTTAACTAGAGTGGATAGTTTAAGTGGAGAAATTTACGATTGTTCAGCTCACATGCTTTGGATAGGTGAAAGAACAAGGGCGCTTGATGAAGCTCATGTACATTTTTTAAGAGGAGTAAAAAATCCTTTAGGGGTTAAAATAGGACCTAGTGCAAGTGCTGATGATATCATAGCTTTAGCAAATGTTTTAAATCCAAATAATGAAGAAGGAAGATTAAATATTATTATCCGCATGGGTGCAGATAAAATTATCAATAATTTGCCAAAAATTTTCTCCAAACTTAAAAGTGAAGGTTTAAATTTAGTATACAGCATAGATCCTATGCATGGAAATACAGTAAAAGCAGGTAATTTTAAAACACGTGAGTTTGATAAAATCATGCAAGAAGTGGGATCTTTTTTTGAGATTGCAATAAGCGAAGGGATTTATCCAGGTGGAGTGCATCTTGAAATGACCGGAAAAGATGTAACAGAATGCACAGGTGGTGCAAGCAATGTTACTGCTCAAAGCTTAGAAGATCGTTATGAGACTCAATGCGATCCAAGGCTTAATGCGGATCAAGCATTAGAGCTTGCTTTTTTAATTGCAGATTTAGTAAAAAAGGCTAGAAAATGAAACTTTATGGTATTAAAAATTGTAATTCTGTAAAGAAAGCTATGGATGCTTTAACACAAAAAGGTGTTGTATTTGATTTTATGGATATTAAAAAGATTAATCAAGATATTTTATACACATGGTTAAAACAAAAATCTTTTGAAGATCTTATCAATACTGCTGGATTAACTTCTAAAAAACTTGGTTTAAACAAAGAAAAAGTTAAAAGTTTAAATGAAAAAGAACTTGAGAAAATTGTATTAGAAAATCCAAGCTGTATTAAGCGTCCTATTATCGAGTATGAGCAAAACATATATATTGGCAAGGAATATGAGAAAATATTATGATAGAGTGTTTGATTACACTCTATTTTTTATTAATTGATTAATTTCATTTTGATATGGAAATCTTTCACTTTCGCAATTAATAAGTTGTGTTTTAGAGAAGATAACTTTTCCGTCTACTTCAACGATAAAATCACCTCTGTCGCCAATTTCAAATTCTACTTCAACATCTTTGAAATCGCTTTGTAGTTCTTCTGCAACCCTTGCAGCTTGTGGGCGATAATTTCAAAGATTGCAATAAGCAATTTTTACTTTCATCATTTCATCCTTTGAAAAGTTTATTTTATTTAAGATTAAAATCTTAAATTTTTATTATAGTTTATTTTGGCTGAATTTTTGCCTTTTTTGTAAAATTTAAGTTGAAATTTAGGGTCAATTTCTTTCAAATTCAGCGAGAAAAATTTATAATTTTTATCAAAATTAAAATAAGCCTTAAAAAACTAAAGGAAGAAAATGAGTCAATTTACACACTTGCATTTACATACAGAATATTCTTTGCTTGATGGAGCTAATAAGCTTAAAGAATTAGCTTTGACTTTAAAAGAGCAGGGTGCTACAAGTGTTGCTATGACAGATCATGGAAATATGTTTGGGGCAATTGATTTTTATCAAACAATGAAAGCACAAGGTTTAAAACCTATCATTGGTATGGAAGCGTATTTACATAATCACGATGAATTAGATGATAAAAGTTCTCGTCAGCGTTTTCACCTTTGTTTGTATGCAAAAAATGAGATCGGATATCAAAATTTAATGTATTTAAGTTCTCAAAGTTATATTAAAGGTTTGTATTATTATCCGCGTATCAATAAAAAGCTTTTAGAAAAATATAGCGAAGGTCTTATTTGTTCTTCTGCTTGCTTGCAAGGTGAAGTAAATTGGCACTTAAATACTTATAGTGAAAGAAATGTGCGTTTTGGTGCAAAAGGCTATGAAGCAGCAAAAGAAGCAGCATTATGGTATAAAAAAGTTTTTAAAGATGATTTTTATTTTGAAATCATGCGTCATGGTATAGGTGATCAAAGAATGATAGATGATGATATTATCAGACTTTCTAAAGAATTAAATATAAAAATCATTGCTACAAATGATACGCATTATACTTTTAAAGAAAGAGCGGCTGCCCATGAGGTTTTTATGTGTATAGCTATGGGAAAAAAACTTAATGACCCTGATAGAATGCGTCATAGTGTGCATGAATTTTATGTTAAAAGCCCTGAGCAAATGAGTGAGCTTTTTGCAGATATTCCAGAAGCTATAGAAAATACACAAGAAATCGCGCAAAAATGTAATTTAGAGCTTAATCTTGGCAATCCCACTCCACCGAATTTCAAATTTACAAGAGAATATGCTAAAGATCATAATATTACCTTGCCTGAAGAAACAAAAGAATTTAGCTTTGATAATGATGACATAGTTTTTGAAGAGCTTTGTAAAAAGGGACTTGAAGAGAGATTAAAATTTATCGATGAAAGCAAGCATAAAGAATACAAACAAAGACTTGAGGTAGAAATTAATATCATTAAAAATATGAAATTTTCAGGTTATATGCTTATTGTTCATGATTTTATTAAAGTGGCTAAAGATAAAGGCATTCCAGTAGGTCCTGGAAGAGGATCAGCTGCAGGAAGTTTGGTTTCTTATTGTTTAAGGATTACGGATTTAGATCCTATTCCTTATAGTCTACTTTTTGAGCGTTTTTTAAATCCTGAGCGTGTGAGCATGCCTGATATTGATGTGGATTTTTGTCAAGACAGACGTGCTGAAGTGATTGATTATGTGATTGATAAATATGGAGCGGATAAGGTTGCACAGGTTATTACCTTTGGTAAGCTTTTAGCTAAAGGGGTGATTCGTGATGTGGCTAGAGTTTGTGATATGAGTATTCAAGATGCTGATGAGCTTGCTAAACTTGTGCCTGAAGAGCTTAAAATCACTCTTGATGCTGCTTATGAAAAAGAACCTAAAATCAAAGAATTTATCGATCGTCATCCTAAAGGTCCTGAAGTTTGGGAGTATGCAAGAGCTTTAGAAGGATTAAATCGCAATGCGGGTATGCACGCAGCAGGTGTTGTAATTTCTAATGAGAGTTTATGGAAGAAAACTCCGCTTTTTAGACAAAGTAAAAATGATGAAAGACATTTGGTAACGCAGTATTCTAAAGATCATTTAGAAGATGTGGATTTGATAAAATTTGACTTTTTAGGTCTTAAAACCTTAACAGTAATCAATAATGCAATCAAGCTTATTAAAAAGCGTTATAATAAAGACATTATTTGGGAAACTATAGATGTAAATGATAGCAAAGTTTATAAAACCATACAAAGTGGAAATACTTTAGGGATTTTTCAAATCGAATCAGGCGGTATGCAAAGCTTAAATGCACGCTTAAAACCAGAGCGTTTTGAAGATATCATTGCGGTTCTTGCGCTTTATCGTCCAGGCCCTATGGAATCAGGAATGCTTGATGATTTTATCGACAGAAAGCATGGTTTAAAAAGTATAGAATATCCTTTTGACAGTTTAGAAAAGGTTTTAGAGCCTACTTATGGGGTTATCGTTTATCAAGAACAGGTTATGCAAATTGTTCAAATTATAGGTGGCTTTTCTTTAGGAGGTGCTGATGTAGTGCGTCGTGCTATGGGTAAAAAAGATCCTGAAAAGATGAAAAAGCTTAAGACTGATTTTGCAGATGGAGCAGAAAAACAAGGATATGATAGAGCAAAAGCTGAGGATTTATGGGAGCTTATCGTAAAATTTGCAGGATATGGTTTTAATAAATCTCACTCTGCGGCTTATGCGTTGATTACTTTTCAAACAGCTTATTTAAAAACTTATTATCCTAGTGAATTTATGGCAGCGCTTTTAACAAGCGAAGAAAACAATGTGGATAAAATTGCTGTTTATATTGATGAGATGAAAAAAATGAATATTAAACTTTTACCTCCATCGATTAACAAAGCGATCCGTGAATTTAGTGCTTTAGAGCAAGATGGCAAGGATGCTATTATATACGGACTTGGGGCTATAAAAAGTGTGGGTATTCCTGCAGTTGAAAATTTACTTGAAGCAAGACAAGATGGAGAATTTAAGGATATTAATGATTTCTTAGGTAAGATAGATCCTACCAAAATAAACCGTAGAACATTAGAAAGTCTTATTAAGGCAGGGGCTTTTGATGAGTTTGGTTTTACTAGAAAAGCTTTGTTTGATAATATGGAAAATCTTAGCGAAGCATCGCGTAAAATGGCTGAAGTAAGAAAAAATGCTGCAAGTTCTCTTTTTGGTGAAGAGGAATTAACTTCAGGTGTTCAAGTAAATTTTACTCCCAAAAATGAAGAATTTGAAGTGATGGAAAAATTAGGATATGAAAAAGAAATTTTAGGAATTTATGTTTCAGGCCATCCTTTAGATCGATTTTATGAACAAATTAATGCCATAGATTATGTTAAAAGTTTAGATTTTGAAAGTTTAAAAAACAATGGAGAAATTTTAAGTATAGGTAAAATTGAAGATTTCAAATCCATGATGAGTAAAAATAATAAGCGTTATGGTAGAATTGAAATTTTGGATTATTATTCTTCGTTTGATGCTACTGTATTTGAAAGCAATGTAGAAGAAATAGAAAACATCATCAAAGATGAAAATTTAAAAAATAATGCCTATGGTTTTGTATTGGGATTTAAAGCTGAGGGAGGGGAGAAGCCTAGCTTTTTTTTAAAAGCAATTAAAGATTTACAAAGTCTTGAAGATGGCGAGATTAAAGCTATAAAAAAATTTGGAGCAAAAAAAGATTTCAAAAATAAAGAAGAAAATCATTTTACCGCAGAACCTAAGGAATTTGAAAAAAATATCATAGAGCTAGATTTGACAAGATTAAATAGAGAATTAATCTATGAAATTCATGAAATTGCTAGAAATGCACATAATCCTAATGAAAAAAATAATAAAAAACTTGTTTTAAAAGTTATTAGCGCGGGATCTTGCTTGCTTTATCATACAGATTTTATTATCTCTGATAGTATAGTAGAGGAAATTTCTAATAAATATGCTTAAGTAAGATTGTTCTTACTTGAGATTTTTAAATAAAATGCTCCCAAGTCTTACCAAGTTGGATCCGCATTTTATAGCAATTTCAAAATCATTACTCATTCCCATAGAGCAAATTTTAGCTCCATGTTTTTGAAGAATTTCATAAATTTTAAATGTAGTTTCAAAGCTTTTGATAATACTTTCTTTATCTTGGCTGTGTGATCCTATGCTCATTACGCCACAAAGATTTAGATTAGAGCATTCTTCTTGTATTTGTAAATATTCTTCTACAGCTTGATTTGGATCTAGACCGCTTTTGCTATTTTCATTTGCACTATTGATTTCTAATAAAGTATTTAATTTATAATCAAGTCTTTTGTCCATAGCTTTAGCTATTTTAATACCATTGCAAGAGTGCCATAATATAGGTTTTTGTTTGATTAAGAGATTGATTTTGTTGCTTTGTAGAGTTCCTATAAAATGCCACTTTATGTCTAATTTTTTTTCATCAAGATTTTCTTTTTTTTGTGCTAGAGCTTGGACTTGATTTTCTCCAAATTCTACTATACCTTGATCAAAAAGCTTTTCAATTATACTTGCATCGACATACTTGCTTGCAGCTACAAGGCGAATGTTTTTGGTTTTTTCTAAAATTTGTTCTAAAGTCATTTTGATAAAGAAATAAGCCCTATTTTAGGGCTTATATTATTGTAGTAAATTAGCAATTTTGCTTTGAAGCTGCATGTTAGATTGTGCAGCAACAAAAGCAGCAGCATTTTCTTTTAGATAATTGGCATTAAAATCATTAACATTTTTTGCCATGTCATTATTTAGTAAATTATTTTCAGCTGCTTTTGAGTTGATGCTGTTTTGAACACTTGCATTAATATTTGATGTAATGGCATTGATACCTGAGCCTATTTCACTTCTTAAACTTCCAAGTTGATCCATAAAATTTGTAATACTATCTTGATTATCTATGCTTAATCCACCTGTTGCCAATGGATTTAAATTTGTAGTTTCAGTTCCGCTACCTACTACAAAATTCATAGTTTGAAAGACATTTTTTCCATTATAAGTTGCATTATTAAAAGAATCATTGATGGATTCTTGTATGCGTGTTGCTTCTGTTCTTAGCATTCCTTTTTGAGAATCATTAAGTGCAGCATTGTTCATTTTTACTGAAAGTTCATTAAGTCTATCTGCGCTTTGAGAGATATTGGTAAGGCTAGCATCTGCAATTTGTAAAACCCCTATAGCATCATAAGCATTTGCGACACCTTGATCTATAGTACTTGATTGAGATCTTAAAGAATCAGCAATAGCTAAATTAGCACTATCAACTCCACTTATTGCGCGAACAGCTGCAATATTTTCTAAAGCTTTATCGCTAGCTTTTTGTGCATTATTTAAATAATAATTTTGTTGCATCATAGTTGCTTCAGAGATCATCATGGCCTACTCCTTCTCTTTCAGATTTATTTATATTTTATCATTTTTTTGCTATTTTAAAGCTTAAGAAATATAAAAAAACTTGCATTATCAAGATGATTTTAATCACCACTTCACTTGCATTATGGATACTGATAAATTCTTGAGTTTTTGTAGCGTTTTCTCCTAAGTTTTGGAGTTCAATTATGGTATTAGTAAAATAAAAAACAAATATTAAGCTTAAAATCAAAATAAGCAAACTCAGCATAAATTTTGAAAATTTTATTTGAAATTTTATTTCATCTTTTATAAGAGAATAAATTTCATATAAAAAATTAACCACTGAAACAAAAATCAGTAAATATCCCATTTTAATAAAAATTTGCGTCATCATTAAGCCACTTTGAAAATGGCTCAACACTCCTTCCCCTATAAGATTCTGAGGAAAAAAAATTGTTGGTGCAACAACTATTCCTAGTATGAGTTCAACCCCTATGATGGAGGCAAGTAAAAATAAATTAACAGCTTTCAAAAGTTTCTCCTTTTATTTTTTATCATAACGCATATTTGTAAATTTAGCTATAAAAGCACGATTATAACCTTGTTCATCTTTGAAAAAATCAACAATGAAATTATTTTGATATAAGATTTTTTCCAAAATTTCTTTTTGATCATAGCCAAATTCACAAGCTAAAAATTTAACTTTTTTATCGAGGGAAAAATGTATGATTTCTTCTAGAATTTCATATCCTTTTTCTCCGCCAAATAAAGCTTCTTTGGGTTCTTTTTGTACCCAAATATCTATAGGATATGAATTTTTAATATAAGGTGGATTTGAAAAAATAAAATCATAATTTTCTTTAATTTGCTTAAAATTACAAAGTTTAAAGTCAATCAAGTGATCGACTTTGTGTAATTTGGCATTCTCTAAAGCTAATTCTAAGGCTTTAGGATTGATATCACAGGCTGTGATTTTTAACCCAAGTTCTTTGGCTAAAACAATGCTTAAAATTCCGCTTCCAAATCCTATTTCTAAAATCTTATTAAAAGTATTTTTTTTGCATAAATTTAAAATTTGAAAAAGTAAAATTTCACTATCGTAACGAGGGATTAGAACACCTTTTTTTATCTTAAATTCTAAGCCCCAAAAATCCACTTTTTCAAATATATATTCAAAAGGTTCTCCAGATTTAAAACGTCTTATAAGCTCAAAATAAGGTTTGTGATCTATTTCTATATCTTGGTTTAAAAATAACCAAGCTTTATCTTTTTTTAGATATTCACAGAGTATAAATACTGCTTCATTTTCATAGCCTTTTAACCTAGATTTAGCTTCTATAAGAGCATTTTTTATAGTCAAGAAAGAGCCTTGATTCTATCGCTAATACTTGGATGACTGAGATAAAAAAATGTATATATTTTACTTGTTTTGATAAAAGCTTTATTTTCTCTTGCTAGAGCTATCAACGCATTTTTCATATCTTCTTTGCTTGTAACTTTAGCTCCGTGTTGATCAGCTGCAAATTCATTTTTTCTACTTAAGGCATTAAGTATAGGAGAGATTAAAAAGCTAAAAATATTTGCAAAGATAAATAAAAGAGCAAATACACCGCCATTTACTCCTTCTAGATGACTTTCTAAGTAAACAAATTCAGGTAAATTTGCAAAAACAAAAAAAAGTAAAAACATAGTTATAGCACCGTTAAATAAAGCTTTGATAATATCTTTATGAACAAAATGTCCAAGCTCGTGTCCTAAAACAGCTAAAAGTTCTCTTTCATTTAAAGCTTTTAATAATGTATCAAAAAGAACCACTCTTTTGCTTTTAAAAAGTCCACCAAAATAAGCATTTAAACGTTTATCTCTTTTGCTTGCATCAATAACATAAACCCCATTTGCATTAAACCCACATTGTTTCATTAAAGAGCTGATTTTTTTCAGCAAATTTTCATCGTTTAGTTTTTCCATTTTATTAAAAATAGGTGCTATCAAGGTAGGGTAAATGAGATTTATAATTACTATAATACAAAAGGCAAAAATAAAGGCCGCAATCCACCAAAAAGTTCCAAAAAAATCATAGCAAAAAAGCAAAGCATAAAGGATTAAAAATCCAAATATTAAAGTTAAAATAAGACTTTTTACAGTGTCTTTGATAAAAAGTTTTGCAGTCATATTTGAAAAACCATGGGCTTTATCTTTGATAAAACTTTCATAAATACTTAAAGGTAGATTTAAAATGCTTGTGATTATTAAAAAAGATAATAAAAATAAAGTATTTTCAAAACGAGTGTTATTTGAGATAAGTAATTCTTTAAGATATAAAAATCCAAAACCTATCCATGCAACATTGATGATTAAATTATAAAAATTGGAAAATAGTTTAAATTTTTCATTTTCGATGGCAATGTCTGCTGCATTTTGATAGTCTTTTTCGCTTAAAATTTGAGCTTGTTTGTCTTTTTCTCTTTCTAAGAAACGAATTTGAGTATAGGAAATCCAAGATAAAAGTGCTGTGTAAAGACATAAAATTGCAATTAAGGTCATTATTTTTCCTTGATTGGTTTTTTGCGAATTCTAGCTTAAAATAATGAAATAAAGTTAATAGCTTAAAATCTAAAATAATATTCTTTTCAACTAAGTTGATGTATATTTATAAAAAAGGATTAAAGAATGTTTTTTAAGAAAAAGATTTCACAAAAGCAAAAAGAAAAGCCTAAAATTCCAATCAATGATATGATTTTAGATGACAGACTTTGTAAGTTTAAAAATAAAGTGCAAAAGATAAGTAAAGATGAAGCTTCGGCAAGTCTGCTTGCTAGACAATTAAGCAGACTTATCAGAGCTAATAAATTTTAATTTTGACATTTTTTCTTAGGGCGAAAAACCTTAATAACTTCATCATTTGCTTCTATATAAGCACCTTCTATTAAATCAATACAATAAGGTATAGCTGGAAAAACAGGCTCTAGACATTCTTTTATAGCTTTAGGATTTCCTGGTAAATTAATAATAAAAGATTTATTGCGAATTCCTGCATTCTGTCTTGAAAGTATAGCTGTTGGGACATATTTTAAACTTTCTAAGCGCATAAGCTCTCCAAAACCTGGCATCATTTTATCACACACGGCTTCCGTGGCTTCTGGGGTTACATCACGAAGCGCTGGACCTGTACCTCCGCTTGTAACAATCAAATCGCATTTTTTTTCATCTGCTAGATAAAGTAATTTTTTAATGATCAAATCATAATCATCAGGGATTAATTCTTTATGATAAATAATATCATTTTTTATATATGAATTTAACACTCTTTCAATTTCAGCAGTAGCTTTATCTTCGTATATGCCACTACTTGCTCTATCGCTTAGGGTTAAAATTCCTATGTTTATCGTATCCATTGTTCCTCCTTAATAAATTTTTATAACCATCCTTTTTTCTTGAAAACAACCAAAGGTAAAATGATAGAAATTACCATCACGCCAAGCACTATGGGATAAGCATAGTGAAGTTCAAGTTCTGGCATGAATTTAAAATTCATACCATAAACAGTTCCTATTAAAGTAGGAGGCATCATGGCAACAGTTGCAACGGTAAAAATTTTAATGATTTTGTTTTGTTCTATGTTGATTTGGCTGGCTAAAATGGTTTGAATATTGTCTAAGATATTAAGTTGTGAAACACTAAATTCAACCAAAGAATTTAAGTCTTTTAAAACTATAGTAAGATTTTGTTTTATATCTTTATCAATTTTATCGCTTTTTAGCAAAGAAGTCATAGCACGACGTTTATCAAATAAAGAATCTCTTACACGCATATTAAGCTCTTGTAAGCTTGAAATATCCTTTAGCATTTCATCATAACTATATTCATCTTTTTTTTCTAAAACACTTGTTCTTAAGCGTCTTGCTTCTTTATCTATCCATTCTAGTAAATCCGCATCTTTTTCAACGCGCACTTCAAACATTTTATCAATAATATCAAAACCATCTTCAAAATTCTTCGGACTAGCTAAAATTCTTGCTTGAATTTCTTCAAAAGTACTAAATTCGTTATATCTTATAGTAAATAAGATATTTTTAGCTGTAGCAAAAGTAACAATTTCTGTGCGAAGCTTGATTAAATTCCTATCTTCTTCATCGCTTTTAAGATCTCTTACTAAAAAATGAGCATTGATGGTTATTGTCGCATTGTCTTCCCAATATTTTGCGCTAAGTTCTATTTCTTCTCTTTCTTCTTTTGTAGGAAACTCAAGATTAAATTCACTTGATATAAAAGCAATTTCTGCTGCACTTGGATGAAGTAAATCAATCCATAAAATATTTTGTGGTAGTTCTTGACTATCGAGATTAAAGTTGATTCTTTGAACTAAAGCATTTTGAGTTTTAATATAAACATAGAGCATAGTTATTCCTTATTTTTAACTTTAAAATTATACCTTGATTAGTTTAAAAATCAATTTTTTAATTTTTGCAAATCAAAAACCAAATTTTCCACCTAAAGCTCTTAAACTAAGCTTTAGTTTAAAATATCTTTAATCAGTTTTTGCAAATTCCTTTTTGTTTCTTCTTGTTCTTTTATGATAAAACATTTTGCTTTTGGCCAAAAATAACTTTTAGGATTTTCAAATTTTCCCCAACGCCAATCAAATCTAGGATGTAAAAGAACTATAGTAGGAATATCCATAGCTAAGCTTAAATGCGCTATAGCACTATCAATACTAAGCATACAGTCAATATCATATAAATAATTTAGAGTATCATTCCAATTTTCTATAAGCTTGCTTCTATCTTCTATTACCTTAGGCAATTCTTCTTTTAATTGCATTTGAAAAGAAATGATTTCATAATCTAAGTCTTTTAATATATCAAATAAAAATTCAAATTTTACATTTCTTAATAAATCAGAATTTTCAGCATTAGGAGTAGCATAAAAAATACCAAGTTTTTTTCTTTGATTATGCGGTTTTTTCTGTGGCAATATAGGTGTTTTTAATCGTGAAATCTCATCAAGCTTAATATCAATAAAAAAAGGCAAAGAACAAATAGGAATAGCATAATCAAAATTTGTAGGTAGATTTTTTAAAACCTTTACATTTTTAAAAATATCATCATTTTGATTTAAAAATTTGATTTGATTTTTAAACATTTCATACATGGCACTTTGAGGAGCAAATAAAACCTTTGAAGCGATTTTGCAAAGTTTTTCTAAGCATCTTGCATACATTATAGTATCGCCAAAGCCTTGCTCGCAAAATACTAAAACTTCTTTATTTTTAAAAGCATCAACGCCAAATTTATTAAAAGCTTTTAAGCTTTCATTATAATGATAAGTAGAAAAAGTTTCATTATGAGCATAAAATAATCTGCTTTCATAATATTTCTTGCCCTCTTCAAAATTATCATCCACTCCCATACGCATCAAAAGATAAGCCAAATCAAATTGATAGGTTGCATGAGAATCCAAACTAAGACATTTTTTATAAGCATAATAAGCTTCTTGATAGTTTGAATTAAATTCTAAGACCTTAGCATAGTTTTGCCAAAACTGTGCATGGTGTTGATTGGCTTCTTGTAGTGATTGAAAAAGTTCTAAAGAATCAGATATTCTAAAAAGCTTAAAAAGCAAGTATGCTTTTTGGGGTAAAATTTG
This sequence comes from Campylobacter sp. BCW_4338, assembly GCF_001763255.1. Classification (NCBI taxonomy): domain Bacteria; kingdom Pseudomonadati; phylum Campylobacterota; class Epsilonproteobacteria; order Campylobacterales; family Campylobacteraceae; genus Campylobacter; species Campylobacter sp. BCW_4338. The sequence continues at coordinate 805 of NZ_MJYJ01000034.1, read as the reverse complement.
ATGAGTTAAAAAATCTTCTATTTTAGAAATAGTAAGATTTTCTTTGGTTTTACTGTGAAGCCTATCTTCGAGTTTAATTAAATTAAGATTGGTTTGTTCAGCAATGATTCCTTTTTGTAGTTTATCAATCAAATCTTGCATAAAATGACACAAGTGCTCATGTGCATTTAATGCCTTCGTAAAATCATGTTTAAAATAAATTTCTGCATAATTTTTCCATAGATTAAGATTATACATATCTTTAGAAAGTAATTCTTTGAAAATTTGTTCAGATTCTTCTAGTTTATTACTCAGTTTATAAATAAAAGCCAATTCTAACTTAAGTTCATCTTCTAAATCATCTTTGCGAGTTAAAAGTGTTTGTAATAAATTCAAGGCTTCATCAAATCTTAAATTTTCAATATAGCTTTTAGCAAGTATAAGACCATTAAAACTTGTAGGATTTAAAGAAAAAAGCTCTTGAGCATAATATAAAGCTTTTTGAAAAAGAGAAAGTTTATAAGAAGAAAGCATAGCAAATTCTAAAGCAAATTTTGGACTTTCTTTTAAAAATTGCTCACTCAAGTTTAAACATTTTTCATAATTAGCATTAAAATAATAATAATGAATTTTATCAAACATGATCTTCCTAGATAATAAAATTAAAATCCTATATTATCTTATAAGTTGCATAAAAAGATAATTATATTTTTATAAAATTAAATAATAAAACAAAAATAAATACAATAAAAACATCCATCCTAATAATTTTAAAATTATTAGGATGAAATTTTTAACAAGTAGGAGAGTAAAAACTAATTAAACT